>JALGUK010000110.1 GCA_029820875.1 Candidatus Zipacnadia bacterium | reverse complement strand
GAACGCGTGGGTCGTCATGGCCGCACAGCGCTCCAGTCAGTTCGATTTATCCTACCGCGGCTGGAAATGGCTCGCCGAGCGCCAGCACGAAAGCGGCAACTGGCCGATGGACGGCAAGGGTAAGCTCGGCACCTCTGACCTTTGGGTTAACGCGCTGCTCGGATACACCGCCATCTTGATGGGCGACTCAGAACGAGCAACTAAGACGGCGGACTTGTGTATTCGCACCCTCGAAGAGCAACCCGAAATCGAGAAGCGCTTGTACTTCGTTTGGGACAGCGAAAACGGCCTTGTGACAGAGGCGGAACCCGGCAAGGAATTGCTGACTTATGTGGATTGCTCCCAGCCCGGACAGTTCTACATATCCCCGGGAGCGGCGGCGATGTTCCTGGGTCGCCTGTACATGGCCACATCCGATGACAAATACATTCAGGCGGCGCGGCAATATCTCGACCTCGACTTCATGGAGACCTGCGCGGACGATCGTTACTGTTTCCCGAGGTCTTGCAAGGTCGGTTGGGGTGCCGCTGTGGTATACGCAGCAACGCGCGAGGAGAAGTACAAGAAGATGGCAACCGCCGTCGGCGACTACCTCGTGAGTATCCAGGACGAAAGCGGGGCCTGGGTGCCCGAGGGTGACGGTTGGACCGAAGCGATGCTCAACGACGAGACGAACGAGTTTTGCTGCATTATAGGCGAGATAATCGAGGCGCTGACGGAGTCCGAGTGATTTTTTCAGGCCGCGGCACGTTACGCAATGTGGCGGCCAAGGGCGGGCGTGTGCCTTTTGTACTAAAACCCGTCCACCCTCGAATAGGCGAATTCCTGCGGCGGAAAGAGAGCGCCAAGCAGTGCGCGGGTATCGTCGGCTAATGTCTCCAGGCGATTGCCCAGCGTATCCACTCCCTCGCCGAAAAGCAGGCCAAGGGCATCCTTCTGCTGCAGCTCAAGGGTCTGGCGGCAATCCAGGTTCGGGTCCAGCGCCACAGCTTCACCTTGTACGGCTATTCCGACGCTGTCCTGGTCAAGCTTCAACCGGACGGGTTCAACCGAACCCTGCAGCCAGCTGGCGTTAAGGCGCACCTGGAGCTCGTCCTGAATACGGCTGAGAAGCTGCGGGAGATTGACCACTTGCCCCATCGGATACGCGGGCTTGAGTTCGCTGTTGCCGAGCCAACTCCGCAGCAGTGCCCGCACATGAGCCTGCCCACCTGTCCATGCGTGTAGCCTCTTGGCACCGCGGCTTTTCCCATATGAGATTATGTATGCAAGAACCCCGCATAGGTCGCCAAACCGTTCCTGCTCGTGTCCGCATTCCAAAAGCTCGATGTCATCCCCATACTCACAAACCCCGTATGCCGTTACACGTCCTCTGTGCGTGGCAACAAGCACCCCGTGGGAGTTGGTACGGCGCGACAGTCTCTCCTTCCAATACGTCGGCGTCCGCAGCATCATGCCGACCCGGCCATGGGAGGCTGTCTCATGTAAGCGCATCAATCCCGAAAGATGGCGCGCAGGGTCAAACTCGCTCACAACGACTCCCGGCGTCGCCGGGGAACCATCCTCGAGAGGGAATACATCGCAACGCTGCTGAATTGTCTCGTAGCCGACCCGGCGGTAGAAGTCGGGAATTCCCGTGAAAAGCAGTGAGAAGTCGCAGTGGTGGTCCTTCATCCAGCGCAGTGCGTCTTGGAGCACCATTGTGCTGTATCCCCTGCCTCTGTACTCTGGCAGGGTCGTCACGTCCCCGATTCCCCCCAACTCCAGGATGCTTTCTCCATAGCGGACCCAACGACGGACAATCCGCACGGAACTGACGATTCGGCCGTCCACCTCGCAGATTCGGTGCAATTCCGGCTCGTGCCAGGGGTCGGCTTCACATGTCCGCCGGAAACAGTCGCGGTCCCGCATATTAAAACCCTCGGCGGTCATGACGCAAACCGCCTGTTCTTCATCATACCGTGCGCCGCGTACAACGACATTCGACATTGCAACACCCCCAACAGCAAGATTGGAGACGCACTTCCTCGCAAGTGTCTGGGCGTCCTCCTCCGCCTCAAGCCGTTCCCCCGATAATCTGGACACAGCGACTACCATATTTATCACATTTTTTCATCTGCCAAAGAAAAATGTTACAACCTTGTAACATCGGGGTATAACAAAGCACGAGGCGCCGAGCCCCCACGGTAACTTAGTCGACATTGGCAGCAATGTTTGCAGGTTACAGGGAAAGGGGGTTCCAATTTCAATGTCTACACTCCTCCTCATCGGCATCAGCCTTCTGACTGCGCTAGTGACCTTGGGTGCGATAATTGTGGTTTCGGTCGCAGCCGAGGGTATCGAGAAAGCCATCCGTTGGGCACAACGCATCGGGAAGTCGGAATGCCAATGGTGCCACTGCCCGATTCCTAAAGGCGAAGCCTACTGCGAGCGTCACCGTCACCTCGGGGACGTCAGGTATTCACGCACATCAGCCGGTCGCCCCCTCACACGCCATGCGTGACCTGCGTCTCTGGCAGCGCGGAAAGAGCGTTGTCAGCTTAGCAACAAGCCTCTTTCACCTGCAGGATATGATTTAGAATACGTCGGAGTGCGTTCAAGAAGGGGTGCGGCGCAGGACGTTGGTGTCAATGGTCTTCAACGAAGCGATTTGCAGGTGGAACTCAAGCAATTCATCGTCTGTGATGGGGCCAAGCGCTTCAAAGCGCCTGCGCTCGGCTTCGGTAAGCTCCGAATGGTCCACCCGCAAGAGGGATTCATCCCAGTCGTGGTAGTCAACGACTTTCTGCCCCAGGCGCTTGCATCGGGAGCAACGGTATTTGACGTAAACCAAAACAGGCGTGCCGTGGGTCATTATATATCCGTGCTGCAGAATCTCACGTGCGCCGATACGATGGCCGCAACTGCACCGAATCCCTGTTATCATGGACACACGGCAACACCTCCCGACGGAGAAAGTAGCGGCATTATATCAGGTTTGTCCGGCGTTTGCAAGGCTGCCCAAAGAATGGGCAGCTAAACTTGCTTTTCGCCCCCTGGTGTGCTATCATCGAAGGTGTCTAAGCGGCGCCTGTAAACTGAGCTGAGCTGCTGTGGAGGGTGCGCAGATGAGAAAACGGACGGGTGGTAGTCATACTAAAGCAAGGTGGACGCTCCTGGCGCTTTGCGTGGCGCTGGCCGGTTGCGGGGGCGTACAACCCATTCGTCAATCACGCTCTACGGGCATGGGCAGCAACATTGGCGCTGCCGGGACGCTTGGAACACCCTCGCCCGGAGTGCTCGGAGGCCATCGTGCCGGCCCCGGGGGCGTCACCACCGAGGAAGGCGATTACTACGGGCGGCCTTGCCTGAAGCTCAGCAACGGCCTGGTTACTGTGGTCGTTGTCCCCGACCTCGGCGGGCGGGTCATGGAATATAAGCTGGGCGGACATCCCTTCCTGTGGGTCAACGTGCCCCAAATCAGCGCATTCGACGAGTCCGCGGGCGCCGGCACCTGGCAGAACTGGGGCGGATACAAGGTCTGGCCCGCGCCGCAAGACCAATGGAACGGGCCACCCGATCCGGAAGGCTCGCAGCTCGACTCGGGCAAGTACACCGGTGCCTTTGGGCCGGCTGATAACGGCGCACAGGCAATTGTGGTCGAAAGCCCACCCGATCCCGATGTCACTGGCCTTAAGTACCGACGCGTGGTAAAGTGTTATCCAGGTACGAGTCGCGTGACCGTTGAACAGACAATGACCAATGTCGGCAAGCAGCCTGTAACCTGGAGCCTTTGGGACGTCACCCAGGTGCCCGGAGCACTCGAACAGGATACGAAGTTCAGCCGCGAGGCGCGTATATACTTCCCGCTGGCGGAGAAGAGCAGGTTTGACCACGGCTTCACCACATTGCTAAACGGTGGAGACGCACAGTGGAAGCCGGATGCCGATACCGGGATAATGATGGTCGAGTATCAGGGCGTTCAGGGCAAGATAGGCGCTGATTCGACGGCCGGCTGGGTAGCCTATGTGGACGACAAGCACGACTACACCTATGTAAAACGGTTCAGTGTGGACGCAAACGCGGAGTACCCGGACGGCGGATGCACGGTGGAAGTGTTCACGAGCGGCGATTTGCCGTACATGGAAGTGGAGGTCCTCAGCCCGCTTGTCACACTCCAACCGGGAGAGTCGTCCACATTCACCGAGGACTGGTATGCCGCCCGTTGCCCGGGGCCGATTGTGGATTGCACTGAAGTGGGCGCCATTTCCGTACCCGTGAAGGCGCGTAGTTCCGGGAAGGATGTACGCGTGACCGGAAAGCTTGGAGTCTTTACGCCTGGCCAGCTTCAGCTTGTGCTTGTAGGCCGGGACGGTCGGGTCCTGAAGACCCAAGCCGGACCGAAGGTCAGTCCGGAGGAAGTCGTAACACTCGACCAGAAGCTTCCCCTGCCCGACGGCTGTGAGGAAGTCCGAGTGGCCCTCCTGGGTAGTGATAACGCACCGGCGGGCAGGCTGGCCGTCGCGACCGTGCAACAGGCACGTAACGAGATGGCGGAGGGGACGAGGTAGGTCGTGAAAATCGTCGCAACATTGATCCTCCTGTTCAGCGGGACCACGCTCCTTGAGCTTTCTATTCTTCTCGAGTTGGGGCGGCGGATTGGGACATGGTATACGCTGGCAATCGTGATACTTACGGCCGTTGTCGGTGGGACGCTGGCCAAAATCGAAGGGTTGGAGGTGCTGCGAAGAACGCAGGACCGGTTGACACAGGGTATTTTACCCTCTGATGAGCTTCTTCACGGGGTGCTCATCTTGGCGGGTGCGCTTCTTCTTCTGACACCTGGTCTGCTCACGGACGCCACCGGCCTTCTCCTGCTCATAAGGCCGACGCGCAGTCTCGTGGCGACGTGGCTCAAGAGGTGGCTCAGAGGTAAGTTGGAGCGAGGAACAGTGATAACTTACACCCGGCTATGATGCAGTCGGGCGGAGGCATATTCAATTGAGTCGTCACAAATCGGCCCCGCCACGCGAGGCACCTGCCGCGCAGTCCTCGCCTGGGATGTGGCCCTTTTTTATATGTGTCTTCCTTATGGACTTCGCTGGCGGGGTTGGGGCGCTCGCCGTACCACTGCTCGCGACTGCCTGGGGCGCATCGCCCGGGCTGCTCGGATACATCGGCACCGCCGGGGGGCTTGGCTACGTGGTGATGGCTGCGGCAGCCGGACCGCTCTCGGATCGAGTCGGTCGGACTAAGCTGCCATTGACCGGCGCGGTCACGCTTTCGCTGCTTTTTTCCCTGTACCCGGTGCTTCCGAGCCCGGTGTACATGGTGCCCTTGGCGCTCATCATCGGCGTGGCCTGGGGCCTCTTGTGGCCGCCGATGGAATCTTGGATTGCCGATGTCTTCGAGGGACGTCACCTCACCCGTGCACTCAGCGGATTCAATGTCTCCTGGAGCACCGGTTCAACTGTCGGCATATTGCTCGCCGGTTACCTGTTCGAATTGCGCCCGTGGCTGCCTTTCCTCGTAACGGTGATTGTCCCCCTGGCCGTGGCAGTCACGCTCCCCCGACTCCCGAAGCCAGAGCGCAAGGGCGAGAATCATTCGCCGGTGGAAGACCATCCCAACCCGGTGCCTCGGACCGACCCGACGGAGCTGTGGATTGCCTGGACCCTCAACTTCGCAATCATTTTCGCCATGGGTGCGACCCGAAACTTGTTCCCCAAGCTCGCCGACACCATTGCCATATCCACCGGGCAGATATCCGTCATTATGTTCACAATGAGCCTCTTTCGGGTGCTGATGTTCATGCTGATTCGCGCACGCGGTAGCATGCCCCGCGGCGCGAAGATGTTCTTGCCTCCGAGCCTGCTTCTGATTGTCGGCATGATCGGTTTCACCGTCGGCTATGCACCTCTTACGTTCATAGCGGCCTCGGTACTTGTCGGCATCTCCAGCGGGATAGCCTATTCGAGCAGCCTCCAGATGAGTCTCTCTTCAAGTGCAGGCCGGGGAGCACGCAGCGGCGCGCACGAAGCGATTCTGGGCTCCGGGTTGCTCGCCGGACCGTTCGTCTGCGGTGTGGCCGCGGACCACTTCGGCCTGCGCGCTCCATACGTCGTTTGCACGGTGCTTGCGGTGATGACACTGGTTGCCCACACTCTGATATGGATGGGCAAGCGTTTCCGGAAGTAGTCGTGGAATGTTCTGCAGCCACTGCATATGACCTGACATCTCCAGCGAAAGGAGCGCATT
>JALGUK010000109.1 GCA_029820875.1 Candidatus Zipacnadia bacterium | reverse complement strand
AGCATTCCCAGGCCGCCTGCCGTGGGGGTATGGCTGTCCGACCCAAGAAGCGTCTTACCCGGCGCGGCGAAGCGCTCAAGGTGCACCTGGTGGCATATCCCGTTACCCGGGCGCGAGAAAAGAATTCCGTACTTGGCCGCTACGCTTTGCAGGTAGCGGTGATCGTCGGCGTTCTCGAAGCCGGTCTGGAGGGTGTTGTGGTCCACATAGCTGACCGACAGCTCAGTCCGCACGCGCGGGATGCCCAATGCCTCGAACTGCAGATAGGCCATCGTGCCGGTGGCGTCCTGGGTGAGGGTCTGGTCTATCTTTATGCCGATCTCCTCACCGACCTCGAGTCGGCCGTCGAGGAGGTGAGCCTCGAGTATTTTTTTCGCCCTTGAAAGGGGGGAAACCTTCAGCCGAGGCTTCACAGGAGACTCTTGGCAGGGCAATTGCACCCGGACGGGGAACCAAACACAATCAACCGGTGAGGTGACGATGGTTGTTCTGGCACACCCGAGAAGGAATGACCGCCGAAGAGCGTTACAGATGGCAATGGATTCGCTCGATATTGATTAACAAGCTCGCAATGGGCCTGCCGCATATCAATATTCCCCTTCGAAAGTGGCTCCTGAGGCTCGGGGGGATTACAATCGGCAAGGGCGGATTCATCGGGATGCACGGGTGGTTCGACGACTACCTCCCGCACCGGATAATCATCGGCGACAATTGCACGATTTCGTTCCAGGTGACGCTGGTCGCCCATGGGCCCCGCCGCCGAGAGGACCCGCGCATCATCATCGAGGACGATGTCTATATCGGGTGCAACGTGACCGTGCTTGCAGGCGTGAGGATAGGCCGGGGTGCGAGGATTGGAGCAGCCTCGGTTGTGACCAAGGACATCCCGCCGGGGGTAATCGCCGCCGGCAATCCGTGCCGCGTACTGCGGGAAGTGTCCACTACAGACTGACAAACTGGGAGGCCTGGCTATGAAGCCGCTCGAAGTCGGCGTTTTCACTTCATCACTTGCAATACCGGACCCGCTTGAGGCACTCCGGACGGCGCGTGAGCTGGGGCTGCGCATCGTACAGCTCGGGCCGCTGGCGCCTGAATGGTACGAGGATTCCGGCATCGCAAGGCTGCGCGACGAGCTGCGCGACAACGGGATGATTGCATCGGCTGCCTGCGCCGCGTTTCCGGGAGAGGACTACAGCGACATGCAAGCTGTCGTTGAAACCGTCGGATATCTCCCCAGGTCCACCATGTCCGAACGGCTGGAGATTACACGACAGGTTGCGGACCTTGCCGCCGGCGTCGGCGCGCGGTACGTCACAACGCACATCGGTGTCATGCCGACTGACCCCAGTGAGCCGGATTACCGGCGGCTGGTGGACGCTGTGGCCCAGATTGCGGACTACTGCGCGCAGCGCGGTCTCATCTTCGCCATGGAGACGGGACAGGAGACCGCCCAGGAGCTTGACGCCTTCATCACTGCGACGGGCCGCGACAACGTGAGGGTGAATTTCGACCCCGCGAACATGATTATGTACGGGACCGGGAACCCGTTGCCTGCATTGGACGTGGTGGGCAAGTACGTGGTGCACGTCCACGCCAAGGACGGCGTCTGGCCTGCAGCCGAGGGTCAACTGGGCCACGAGGAACCCCTCGGGCAGGGAGCGGTTGACATCCCCGCGTTCGTGGAAAAGCTCAAGCAACTCGGCTACACCGGCCCACTGGTCATCGAGCGCGAAGCCGGCGACGACCGGATAGGAGACATCCGCCGCGCCAAGGAGCTGCTGGAGAGCCTCACGTAGAGGCTCGGCGGCCGTAAGGCACAGCATGAGCTGGGCAGGAACCCGTTGCCGCCTCGACTGCGACAGGCTGCCACCGACATACACATTGACAGCGACCTAACCTGGATTATTCGTGCACTCAGTAAGTTAGGAGTGGGGATGCGGCGAATACACGCATGAGCGTAGAATCTTTTGCGTGAATCGGAAGCATTCCCACGATGACAGAGTCTCTTTCACATCGTCGGCCGGTTCGACGATAGGCGGGTCAGCTCCGACGGCGGCCAGTGCTGTTGACGGAAGGGGATCGCCGAATGGGATTGACGGCCCAGCTCGCGGCCTGCCTGGATAACCGGCGAGAGAGGGCGAAGGTCCCCCAATTCCTCCCCGACCTGTTGCACCAGCGCATCTATTAGCTCGGTCGAGTCTTTGTGCAGCGCTTCATCCAGGCGCATCCGAGAACCCCGACGAGGTCATCCTGGACCTGAAGGCCGCCAACGATGCCGTTCACGGCCCGCAGGGGCCGCCTGCGATAGTGCATTGGAATGGTTGTCGCCGCGGGCGAATATGTCCGTGCGGCTGAGGCGCGGCATCAGCTCGCCATTTGGGTATTGGGGCGTCTCCGGGATGCTTGCACGCGGGTCCCAGATGTCTCAAAAAAAAACTCAAAAAAATTTTCTGCCTGGGAGGAATGTGGCAAAATGCGGCGAATTTGATGAAAATTAGTAGCATTAGGGGTTGGATGGCAGGGGCCTGTGGTGTGGTGAGAAGGGCCGACCTCGGCTGTCCCAAGGTGCATCTAAGCACGCCGGTAGGCATTAGTATTGGGGGGGGTACCGTGGCAGAGCGAAGTTGGCACAGGATATTCCAACTCGTGGCTGTGCTGGTTCTTCCGGTATCCGTGGGCCTGCTGCTGTACGGATGTGGCGGAGGGGGAGGCGCTCCGGCGCCTGCAGGTACAGGATGCATCGAAGGCACTGTAGTTGATGCCGTCACGGGCGACTCGATAGCGGATGCCTATGTCTACGTGCCACTGGTACGGCAGGCTGACGGCGGACGGCAAACGGGCCCACCCCCAGATGCTCTCGTCTGGACGCAGACCGACCAAAACGGCCACTTTGTTCTGCGCAACACCCCCACCGGCAACGTTCCCTTGAAGATACTGCCCCCTCCGGATTCCCCTTATGGGGCTCTGGAGATCAGGCTCACTGTTCCCGAGGACACCACAGTGGAACAGGATGGCGCTCTGCTCTCTTCTGACGTGGCAGCGAACCTGCAGGGCCTCTCGATTGAGCCTGTATCGGCGGCCTTACAGGTAGGGGATTCACAAACGTTTACTGCAACGGCTGTGGGTCGGGATCTGCCCTCGCTCATCCCCACCTGGTTCGTCCAGGGAGGCATAGGCATGGTCTCCTCGGACGGAGCGTTCACGGCTACCGCCGTTGGAGAAGGTACTGTCAATGCGGCGTTGGGCGATAAGATCGCGTCCGCGACCGTGGTTGTCACGGAGCCTGAGACTGCTGGAAATGAGCCACCGACCGCAACGCTCGCGGCCGATCCGGTCTTCGGAGTTGGTCCGCTCGAGGTGACATTTGAATGCACTGGCAGTGACTCGGACGGCCAAATCGTCCGGTGGGTGCTTACCTTCGGCGACGGGACGCCACCGATAAGTTCCCAGGATGCTCTCCCCCAAAGCCGCACGCACACATACACGACCCCGAACACGTGCACGGCATCTCTGACGGTGATTGACGACGGCAACGGCGTCGCTACGGCGACCCAGGACATTACCGTCATCGCGAGCGGCGGCTCTGGCATAACCGGCGTGGTGACGGACAAAATCACTGGCGAGACCTTGGCCGGCGCGTTAGTTGCCCTTTTCGATAGCGACAACCAATTCGTCGCAGAGACGACGACCGGTGAGAATGGTGTTTATGCATTCGGTAGCATGGAGGTTGGCACGTATTCGCTGGTTGTCGTATGCCACGGCTACGAGCAGTTAACCGTTCCGAACGTGGTGGTGCAGCCCGATCAGTCGGCACGCTGCGACGTGCAGTTGGACAACAGTTGAAAGGACCATACCTCGCGATGTCTGGCAGTCAGCCGAGGTCCAGGAGGTGGGTTGAATGTTAAGATCCCGGTTAATCGGCCCAGGTGTGTGCGCGTTGCTGCTGCTCGCGCTAATCTGCGGATGCGGAGGTAATGGTGGCGATGTAGACGTCACCGGAAGTATTGCGGGTACGGTTCGCATCCAGGACGGTGGCCCGGCGGCCAGCGCTATGGTCGTGGCAGAGGCTGCCAGTATGTCGAAATCTACCACGGCCAATGGCGATGGGACATTTGAGATCGCGGGCTTGGAGCCCGGACGGTATACCGTGGTTGCGGAGATGGGCCGTGAGCTGAGCACCGTGAAGCGCGGCGTGACCGTCGAGACCCGCGCTGTCACTACCGTGGACCTTCAGCTCGTGCCCACCGGCTGGGTCGTTGGTAATGTAACGCGCGAGGACGCGGTGGACCACTCTGGCATACGTGTGGCCCTTCTGGGTACGGGGCATTCGGCGACCACCGACGCCAATGGTGACTACACCATCACCCACGTTCCGGCAAGCGCCACCCCGTATCAGTTGATCGCGCAGATGGACGGCTACTTGATCTGCGACCCGCAGGAAGTTACCGTCAATGCAGGGGAGGCCACTGAAGCGGCTTCCATAGTCCTCAAGCCTCTCGTCCCAGGGGCAGCCACGCTCATCGCTCAGTCCATGGTCATGGATGGGATCTATGGGGGCTTGATGAATGACGAGCAGAGTTTCGCTCGACTCGACAGCCTCCGACAGCAGTATCCGGATAGCGGCCCGGTCAACTTCGCCTGGGCTGTCGGACGGATCGTCGTGGGCACGAAGGCGCTTGCCGTCAAGTACGGGCTTGTTCTGGACCGGCCCGACGTTTGGGACGAATCCTGGTACAGAGGTGAATTTGGCGGCACCGGGTTGCCCTCCGCCGCAACGGCGGCGATCGGTCTCACCTTCCGTCACTTGCCGCGTATCTTCAGCAGCGGCGACTGGGCTGAGGACAGCCTCAATGCACCTCTAAGTTTGGCACAGTTGGGCAACGTCATGCGGCGGGGCAGCCCGACCCGGGCTACCGAGGCCGACTTTTGGCCCCTTACAGTCGCAGGGGTCCAGCAGGACATCAAGGACATTCTCATTCCGGCACTCGAGGATGCTCTCCCGGCGCTCAGGGTTGCTCAGCAGTGCACAGACCCCATTATGAGCTTGCTGATCGAGACCCCTGACTATTGGAGTGACGCCCACTCCGAGTGGCACGAGGGCGAGGTCCGGGTCTACAACATCTATGACGCCGAGATGTATGCCCTGGAGGCCGTCATTGACGGCTTGCTTGCTCAGCTCCGTGTGCTTGTGGCATACAATCTGGACCCTGGCGATTACGATTTCGATCTGGAGGATTACGAGCGCGACGCCGATTCTAACGGCATTCTCACTCCCGCTGAGTGGATGCCAGCTTCTCCCTTCGGGGAGCTTGTGGACGCCTCGGAGATGGCCGCCGCGAAAAGCGATACCATAGCTGGCCTGAATGCGGCGCGACAAGCGATCTCAATCGTGCTGAACGAAACGCGCGCTAACGGGTTCCTCGAAGCATTCACGGACGAGGATAGGCCGGGCACGACGCCGGAGGAAGCGCGAGCGGACCTGGAGGAACTCGACCAGGACCTGGCTGAGGTCCAGGCTGCAATAGACGCCCCGTCTGTCGTGACCATGAGCCTGACCAACGATGAGGGCGAGCAACAGGAATACTCAATCACATGCCACTTCGGAGCTTTCTACGACACTCCGCCGGCGGATCTGAAAGCGCTTATGCCGAATCTGGGCCTGGAATCCAGTTGGGGCGAGGCAGAAGGCTATACAATTGGCGCGTCCTGGCCCGACAGGACCCTGGGCGGAATCTTCCCCAACGGGGACACCGAGTTCCCGGAGAACTTCTGGGGTGATCCGGCACCGTCGGTCATAACGGTCACGATCAATTAGGTCGCCGGACACGATCTGTCGTTGACGTAAGACCTATGGTCCGACATTGCGGATGGGCTATTGGGAGGCGTGAAAGATGAAAAAGCAATTTAGGCATTGGCGACTCCTGGCTGCGCTGACAGCGGGTGCAGTGGCCTAAGCCTGCGGACGGTCGCTTCATCCCGGCGTTCACGACCGACATCGAAGTGCGGGCTTTGGACGATCCCAACGATCCAAGTTACCGCGCTCGCCACTACGTGCACATAGATCAGTCGGACGTGAACTGGGACGCGGAACCTTACGTGGCCACGGGGACCATCTACCTCAAGGGCGGCAGCACCTACTACCTGCGCGCCGAAGCCTTCGACGAGGGAGGTGGCGACTACCCGCATCCCGTACAATCCTGGTTGCCGATTGCCGGGGGCCAGACGGAGATCGCTCCGGACCCGGGCGTTCCAATGGAAGCCCAGGTCACCATGGACGTGGGGGCTACCATCACG
>JALGUK010000108.1 GCA_029820875.1 Candidatus Zipacnadia bacterium | reverse complement strand
TGGTACAAGGTCGCTCTTTCCAACGGCAAAACCGGCTACATAGCCGGTTGGCTGGTTGACACGCGCGAGGAGCGCATCGCGCGCAAAGAAAGCAACTCTCCGGCGGGGAAGAATTCCTCCAAGACGCGAGTCGCAAGCAGGTCCTCGGGCAATGAGCCTCCTTACCACCCTGATACGGCCAGTTCCATACCGCGGTTTTGACTGTTCAGGTTTCGTTCAGCACGTGATGGAAAAGCATGGAGTGCGTGTCTCGCACGACTCCCGCGCATTGTTCAACCAGGGGAAGCCGGTTTCCCGCGAGAACCTCAAGCCCGGAGATGTTGTGTTCTTCAGGAATACCTATCGCCGCGGCATTTCCCACGTCGGCATTTACATCGGCAACGGGAAGTTCATTCATGCAAGCAACAGCCGGAGCAAGGTAAAAATCAGCGACCTGGACAGCGATTACTACCGGCCCCGTTACGCGGGTGCGCGGCGAAGAGGGAGTGACCCCGGCGCAGGGCCGGGGTCTTTGCTTGGCCGCAGGAGGTGCGCCTGTCTTGCACGTCGTCGGATTGGTTGTAGTCTTTATCGTGATGGCCATGGGACTGCTGACGATGTTGTTGGGGCTTCCGGGCTCGGTTTTAATCTTCCTTGACGCCCTCATCTACGGTGCAGCGACCGGGTTTCAGAAGCTCACGTGGCCGATTCTGGTCATTCTTTTCATGTTGATGATCCTCGCCGAGACCGCCGACAATATCCTCGGGCTGGCCGGCGCGCGGCGTGCTGGAGCATCGGGTACGGCGCAACTCCTGTGCCTGGTCGGTGGGATTGTGGGTGCTCTCTTAGGCGCCCAGCTTTCACATCTTCTTGCCCTTGTCGGGCTGAGCCTGGGGCCGGTCGGGTCGGTAGTATTGATGGTACTCGGGCCGCTGGGAGGGGCCTTCGCCGGTGCGGGAGGTGCAACTTACTTCTGGGAGCGCAGCAAAGGGAAAAACGCCCAGGAGGCACGGGCAATCATGCGAGCCACGGTTGCCGGCCGCGCCGCCGGTACCCTTCTCAAACTCGCATTCGGCGTCGTCATGGTGGCTGTCGTCGCAAGTGCGGTGCTTTAGAGGCATCCAGCTCACTCAGTGCGTGGATACGCGGCCAGTTTCTTCGCGTCTCACATGAGGGAGTTCGGCCGGCGCAGGGCTGAATGAACGCACTCAGCGGACTTCCACGGCGACCTCCCAGGACTCTCCCATCCGCTTGTCTTTGCCATCCCAGGCCGTCACGATGTAGTGGTATGTCCTGCCCGCCTCCACTGCCGTGTCGCGGTAAAAGTGTGCGCGGCGGCGCCGGGCGATGGTATTTGCCGCCGACGGCTCAAACCCCGGTGTAAGTCCGCGATGGATGCGATAGGTGTAGTTATCGCCCCTGATACGGTCCCACACGAGCTGGACGCCCCTGTCTGTAACCCGCGCGTGTATACCGGTCGGGAACGGGACCCTGAAAAATGTGCCCTGCAGCTCCCGCGCGCTCTTGTAATAGGCAAGGAAGATGTCCCCGGACTCAAGCTGTAACAAGCACGGGTAAGCACCTGGGGCTATCCAGGTCTGGTAGCCCCAGGTCTCGCCTGCGTCGTGTGTGAAGGCGATGTAGATTCCCCCACGGCTCTTGTGGTCAAGGTACCGGTCGTGGTAGGCCAAAATCGTGGTGCCGCCGGCCGGCCCTTGCGGGACCCATTGTACTGCAGGGCATAAACCATGCAGTTTCGTCGGCCCGAAGGTCCAGGTGCGGCCGTTGTCCGTCGAGATGGAGCGGTAAAGGGGGAAATTGTGCTTGTATGTTCGTGACATGGCGAGCAGACGCCCATCCCCGAGTTGCGTAATGTCCGTCTCATTGATTCCGCGGATACCGCTGCCTTTTTCCAGGTCCTGCTCATACGCAACGTATGCGAAATCGCGCCAGGTCTCTCCCTCGTCACTTGAACGCATTACTGCGGGGGCGGACAGCCCTGGTGTAACATCGGGTTTGTCGCGGTTCCCGATACCGTAATGAGAAATCAGCAGGTCGCCGTCCTGCAGGCGGATGATTCCGCCGAAGGAAGCGGGACTCATGATAGGAGTGTCAAGCACCGTCGGCTCGGACCAGCTTCTTCCGCCGTCCGCAGAGCGAGTCAGACGGACTTTGGCATGCCAAGTGCTCGGGTCGCCCTCGTCGTGGTCGGGAGTAACCTGGTAGAACGTCAGCAGCACGCGTCCATCCCGCAGAAGGGGTGTCGCCGCGACGTTGATATAGTCATGCATCCGGTCGTCGTGATAGATATGGGTAAGCGTTTGCGGAGCCCAGGTATTGCCGCCGTCCTCTGACCGGATACACACGATTTCGTCGTCAAGATTGGTCCAGGGATTGCCGTCGTCGAGTGTGCTTGCCCGAAAGGCGCACAGCAGGCCCCCGTTTCGGAGGTCTACGAGGCTCGGGTACATCGCCGACCGGCCCGGAGGAGCCTTAAAAATGGTGACGTGGCGGAAGTTCACCTCGGATGGGGGTATCGGCGCCGCTGCAACTGCGTAGAGGCCGGCGAACATTGTCACACCAAGAGTTACACTGCTCATCCAGTATCTCACTTTGCGTCCCTTCTGCTTGTTGTAGAACCCCTAAGAAAAGGACGCCGGCATTCACGCCAGCGTCCGATCGCATTTATCTATGCAAGCACGTCTGCCCCCGCTGCAAAATCCCAAAAGCAATCTTACTTAGCCACCCGGGGTGTCCCAGCCTAATGCTATGTCCCATGAGTGCACGGTGTTGAACCAGTAGGGATCGAACATCCCAGACCCGTATACTGTCTCCCGGGCCTGGTAGGCCTTGACGTGCCCGTCGAGGTAGCAGACATTCATTTTGACCTGCGGGGCTGGCGACCACAATCCGACCTTGTTGTGGTGCCAGTCGAATCTCTCAAAGAATACGAACTGGTCCGGAGGTCGGCATGAGTCACTGTCGGTCCGGCCGTTCAGCGCGCTGAAATCAACGGCATGGCGGTAGAAGTAGGATGGTGTCACGCCCCGCGGATAGTAGTTGACTTCGGTAAGTGTGGGCGCCGTGCCGTCGGCAGGGCAGAAGCATATCCCATAGTTCTTTGTATACTCGAACAATAGTGTCGGCCATCCCCAGTGCCATGCCTCGGCATCCGCAGTTTGTTCAAGGATTCGCATCGCCTCAATTGTCCGCGCATCGTGGCTGTAGGTGCCGCCGTTTACTGCCGCTGTCAGGAGCCTGCCATCGTGGTCATTAATATACATCCGGAGGGCCACACCGATTTGCTTCAAATTCGACTGGCAAGCGCCCTCCATGGCCTTATTTCTTGCCCTCGTGAAGACAGGGAAGATTAGGCCAATGAGGATGGAAATGATAGCAATGACCACCAGCAACTCGATAAGCGTAAACCCGACTCTCTGTTGCATCCTCCGCATCCTGCACCAACTCCTGTGAAAAGGATCGTGTGCAACTGCGGTGTCTCAACACCGTGCCCGTCTGCTACTAACCGCCGACGAAGCCCGTCAGACTCATTAACTGGGCACCAGTATACGAGTTTTCTGCATCAGTGTCAACATATCCTCCAGCAAAAAGTCAATTTTACAAACTTTTCGCCGGAGCTTCGTGTCGGGACATAGAGGCAGAACGCCCCGCTAATAATCGGCCACGTGTGTAACGCCCCCATGATAGAGCGCTACTTTTCGCTGTCGGCTTCAGACGGCTCCGAGTTCTCTGCGGCTTCGGTCTTTGTCTGTATACGCCGCTCTCGCGGGGGGATGAACAGGTTGAGCAGCCCCACAAACACGACCAAAACAGCGTAGAGTAAGAAAGCCCACCCGATGAACCGTATTCCTCGCGCCTTGACCGTAATCGTCTTCCCGTCGTCGCTTAGGGTGAGCTTGAAAGTGGCGGTGCGGCCCTCGATCTGCGCCCCGGGCGCTTCGGTTACCGGCGCGGGCATCGTCACCGTGTATGCCACGGGGACTTGCTCCCGGATTTTCTGGTCCTTGTCCGTGCTCAGAGAGTCTGCAACGGTAATCTTTTCCTCGAAAACGTATTCGCGCGTGAAGGAGAAGGGACTGCCGATGACTTTGACGGTCACTCCATCAAGTGCGTTGGGAGGATCAATGATTTTTTCCGCCTCGAGCAGCGTCCGCCCGGACTTCCAATGCCGCCAACTTGGGTAGACCACCCTCAGATCGTTTGCTACGGGCTTGATACGCCGTGTGTCCACATTGACCACTACGCGCCGAACGCCCGTGCCCTGGGGATAGATTATCGTCTGAACGGCAACCTGGTCACTTGCAACCGCGGCGAGAAACGGAATCGCGGCAAGAAGGCCGGCCCGCGGCGTGAGGCTGCGCCGAAGTTTCACTTCTCCTCGTCCCCCTTCTCATTGCGCTTCCGCAACGCGTCCACAACGCCTTTGCCTGCAAGCCATCCCTGTTGCCACTTGATGCCGACTACAATGCCTAACAGAAACACGATGATAAGCCCGAGTATTTTGGGTGCGGTCACAGTCCAGCCCCAAAAATCGATCGTCATCGGGTCGCGGTTGTACCACAGGAAGTGCAGTACCAGGATGACCACGCCGATGGCAATCAGCTTATCCCACGTTGCCCAGTCCCGGACAGCCGCCAGCCTGGAACGGAGCCATCCTGGTCGGCCCTCTTGTGTCTCGGTCTCGGGTTCCGGTTCACTGTCCTGCTTCGGTTCCTCGATCTCGTCAGTTAGGATGTCGTCGGGGAGAAAATCATCGTTCATCGGCCGTCCCCCTTCACGCGGAGCTTGCTCCGAGAGCCAGAACGACTGGATTATACCTTGGCGCTTACACGGTGTCAAGTGATAACCTAAGGAAGGGCAGTTTACACCGCCCGTGATGGCTGCTGTATTGACAATCCTCACGCGCGGCGCGTATAATGACTTTGACAACGTTGCGCGCCGCCCAGATATTGCCGACATCTTTGAGATACCATGCATCTCATCGAGCAGGTGATGGCGGATGGCCGAGTACAAATGCCCCGAATGCGGCACCATCACCAAGACCGAAAGCTTCCGGTTCCCCTTCTGTCGGAAGTGCGGTGCATTTCTGCTTAAGTGCCGCAATTGCAAGTACCTGCAGGAGGCTACATGGGAATGCACCCATCCCCCTTGTTATTCTCGGATTGTTGCTAATCGGGACGGGCGTGGAGCTTCGCAACTCGTACCTTTCACGTCGCCCGAACCTCCAGATCCGCGTCTCCGCCCCCGAGAGCGTCATGACCGGAGAGCCGACGTCCATCCGCATTGAGATTCTCAACCCGCGCCCGAAGGCGGGGCGCGAGAACTTCGCCGTGCGGATACCGAACAAGTTCTTCGACCTGTTCCAAATGGTGGACATAACGCCCAGGCCTGCACGCATAACCATGGGTACCGGCATGGACACCGGCCGCTACCTCGAATACTACGGTGTGGACACCTCAGAGGCCGTGTGGATTGTGCTGAGGGTTGTGCCCAAGAGACAGGGCTTCCGCAAGTATCATTTCACGTTGTATACGGGAAGCGTATTGCAAAGCGATGATATGTTGGTCGTGAGCGCGATGTGACAGACCGGCACCTGTGTCCTAAAGAAAAGAGAGGTGAGTTGTCCACCGGACAGAAGGTGAAGGATTGGGCAATACCCCAGTGGTCTGAATTCACAAAGGGAAAAGGTAAAGATGATACGGAGTGGTTATCGCACACGGTGGCTTCTGTCTATTTGTCCCTTCTGCCTATTGGTTGCTCTGCTACTCGCTGGTTGTGGTCGTGGAGGCGGCGGGCCGACACAGGCGATCGGGGGCGGCCAGACCACCATCACGGGGCAGGTGGTTGACGCGACGGACGTGGCGACGCCTGTCGCAGATGCCTACGTGTACGTTCCGTTGGCGGCTCCTTCATCAAGGGCGCTGCCCCCTCAGGTCATCAGCTATGATCGGACAGATGCACAAGGCAGGTACACGTTGACCAATGTACCGGGCGGGTCGGCGGCGATAGTAGTGGAGCCGCCGGAAGGCTCGAACTTCAACCCGATTCAGTTCGCCGTTAGGGCACCTGATGCAGGCGAAGTTGACATCCGCGTGACCCTGCTGCCGACCACCGTATCGGTCGCGTCGGTCATCGTGGATCCGACCAGCGCAACGCTTTCGGTTGGAGATGAACAGTCATTCACGGCGACGGTGCTCGATACGCAGGAGCGAGAGATGCAGGTGACGCCGACCTGGGCTGTTGTGGGTGGTAATATAGGGACCGTGAACGAGAACGGCCTCTTCACCGCGACGACGGCAGGCACCGGCCATGTTGTGGCGATAGTGGGCGAGCAATACGGCCAGGCGAGCGTTACGGTCGAAAGCGCAATTCCCGCGGAGGCCGTCGGCACCTGGCAGTATGCGCGTGCTACAGTGGATGGTAACCCTGTTCCTGTGGCTACGGTACATAACTGGTCCACAGACACCGTAAGAGAGATTATGACACTGAATGCTAACGGGACAATACGTTCCGAGGAACAGGACGCGCAGGGTGGGGTGAACTTCTGGGTCGAGGGCACGATCAGTTTCGTGGGCAACGACTTTACCTGGACATCCACTGATTCGTCGGATCCTGCAGCGGTTGGCGAGACGGGCACGGGCACCTACGCTTTGAGCGGCGATGTCCTGACGCTCACGACGGTTGAAGACAGCCACACCGTGCTCTATACCCTCTACCGCGTTGTCTCCGGAAGGCCGGAGGCGCCGATTTTGCCCTGCGGGTGGGTGAGCGACCCGGCGAGTCCAAACCAAGTTGAGTTAATCTGTAAGGCATCGGCTGGCGCTACGGCCTTCAACTTGTACAGCAGTTCGGACGGGAACAACTTCACGAAAGTAGCGCAGATCACCAGCGACCAGTTATTCCATATCTGGGCCGATTTCAGGCAGACGGTGAGCTCTCTGACGTATTTCTACATAACAGCGGAGAACACAGCCGGCGAGAGTCCCCCGTCGCAGCTTATCTTCGCCGATCCGTCGCGTGTCGCTTGGGGCGGCGTGACTGGGCTTACACCATCCGAGGGTCAGACGAACGTATCAACCACCCCGACGCTGTCATGGACGGCCGTGCCCGGCGCGGTTGCTTACGGCATCGGCGTCGATGACAAGGTCCTTGACCACACGGTTTATACGGTTGGGGTTTCCTCGAGCGTCACCAGCATTCCCTATGGACAGACATCCGGCCCCGGGGTCCTTGCGGGCTGGGCGGAGGTGTCCAGTCTATCGCCCGGAAGGGCGCATTGGTGGGAAGTACACGCCATTGATGCCACCAACTGGGCCTTCGCATACAGTAATCACGTGAACTTCACGACGGCCGGCCTGTAGAGCTGCTGACACCATTGCGGTTGCCTCATCCCAGGCCCCCTCCTCGCGGGGAGGGGGCTAAAGGGGTAGGTCTCGTGGCGGGCGAGACGCCCGCGCTACCTGAAGTACGCTCAACACAAGTTCGGAGGCGCTGGCAGCCGTGAATCCGCACAGAAGCGCAACGACGTGGGTCGAGGTGGACCTGGACGCCGTGCGGGAGAACGTGCGCGCGGTGCTTTCCATCCTCCCACACGAGACCAACCTGGCCGCGGTGGTGAAGGCCGACGCTTACGGCCACGGCGCCGTTCCCGTCGCACGCGCCGTACTCGAAGCAGGTGCGAGCTGGCTGGCGGTGACAAGCGTCGAGGAGGCGGTCGAGCTAAGGGACGGTGGAATCCAGGGGACGATACTACTGCTTGCCCCGCTGTTGCCTGAGGAAAGCGACGTGGTCGTGGATTACCGGCTGACGCCCACCATCGGCTCATTAGAGACTGCGCAGCACCTCGCGGCCGCCGCACAGGCGAAAGGGGTTACGGTGCCTTGTCACCTGGAGGTGGATACGGGGATGGGACGCTCGGGAGTCGCCGTTGAGGACGCGGCCTCCCTCGCCGCAGCCGTCTGGCCGCTCGAGTGCATAAGACTCGAAGGCCTCTGGCAGCATTTCGCCAACGCCTACGAAGGCAATAACTCTTTTGCCGAGGAGCAGTGGCGACGCTTTCGGGAGGTCGTCACCGCTTGCCGGGAGGCGGGAGTCGAGCCGCCTATCAAACATGCAGCCAACAGCGCCGCCCTTCTGGCCATGCCCCAGACATGCCTGGACATGGTGCGTGTGGGGACGCTCCTTTACGGGCAATATCCCTCCAGCTCCGTGCCGCATAAACTCTCGTTGCGTGAGACATGGCGCCTCAAGACGCGCATCGTCGAGCTGCGCCGGGTGCCGAGGGGCGGTACGGTGGGATACGGCCGCGAGTGGAAGGCACTGAGGAGGTCGTTGATTGCGGCTCTTCGGGTGGGATACGCGCATGGGCTGGGTGTCGAGCCGGTGCAGACTATTGAGCGCGCAGGAAGGCCGCTGCGTATGTTGCGGCGTATGCTCGGGCGGCTGGTCAAGCGAGGCGGCCCCGCCTGTCCCACCGTTCGGGGCGTACAAGCGCCGATTGTCGGCCGTATAAGTATGACGCAGTGCAGTCTTGATGTGACCGATGTCCCTGGGGTAACCGTCGGAGACGAGGTGGTATTGCCCGTGCGCCGCGTTACGGTCAGTGCGCGTGTCCCACGCATCTACGAAGGCGAGACGGGGCAATAGCCGAGGTAGCACTTAGTCCGCGCTCTTGCCGCTTGTCAACTCCTTTATCGCCTCACCCAAACGCGCCAATTCTATCGGCTTTTTCAGGTAGCCGATAGCGCCCTCGTCGAGTGCCTGCTTGAGCCGGTCGCCTCGCTTAAGCACCGAAAGGTCCGAATCCCCGAAGCCGGTAATCATTATCGCCTTGGTCTCAGGCGATATCTCCTTTATCGCTCTGTATGTTTCCAGGCCGTCCAACGGCTCCATCACGATGTCAATAACTGCAACGTCCACCTTCCGCTTCTTAACCATCTCCAGCGCCTGCTCCCCGTTCGATGCGACCTCCACGCTGTGACCCTGGCCGAGCAAATATCGTTGCAGGAGCTCCCGAATTTGCTCATCGTCGTCAACCACGAGCACATCAACTGCAGCCTTCTCACCCGCGGGAGCCGCTTCCTGTGTTTTATCCGCGAGCATGGACAGGAGTGTCCGCACGCGTGAAACAAACGGCTTCCATACGACTCCCACCGCCCCCAGTCTGAGCGCTTCGGCCTCCTCCTGCGTCCCGGCCTGCCCGGTCAACACAAGGATATTGAGTTCTGGCTGTATATCCTTGAGCCTGCGGATAGTCTCCAGGCCGCTCATGCCCGGCATCTGGATGTCTACTATAGCGGCATGTAGGGGAGTGTCCGCTGCGGTGTCGAGCGCCTTCTGGCCGTCGGTCGCCGTGAATACCTTATAGCCGTCCATCTCGAGCATTCTCGACATGACCAAAAGCACCTGGGGCTCGTCGTCCACCACTAAGATACTCACTCCAGACTCCATGTTCGCGTCACCTCGTGAAGATCGCTTTTTCGGCTGCTGACCATGCTTTGCACCCAATTCTTAGTTCGCTGCCCTTCCTCAATCTCCTTCTGTGCTGAAAGGCCCCTTATTTAAAACAATTCACACTCATTGAAAGCCCAAAACAGGGGAACTCTTGCATAAATTGTGGTGTTTACGTATAATGTTATAACAGTAGCGGGTTAGTCCCCCATCCATGACAAGATATGCAGTCGGCTGACAAGCCGAGCAGTGCATATCTTACCTCTGTGCGTACCGAGACGGCTCCCCGTAGATTCGGGGGTGATGGCATGTGGACGTCCAACGTTTATAGCCGCTCTTACGTATTCCCAGGTTTGGTGGCAGGGCATACTTCAATAGGACCTGCCTGCAGCGCCGAGTCCTGGAGGGAGCGTTGAAGACAGCCAATAGCACCGGAATGGGGGGTGATGGCATTGTCTCAGGCGGCGACTGCGTTGACCGACCTCAAGGCCGGGGAGCATATCTGTTTCCTCTATGAAACCCCAAATGAACACCAAGCGGTGTTGACTCCCTTTCTTCGGGATGGATTGGAACGCAGGGAGAAGGTAATTTATATTGCCGACAGCCATGATTTCGAGCATATCCTCGACTACCTCCGGGCGGACCAGATGGATGTCGAGTCGGCTCTGGCGAACGGACAGTTGTCCCTTGTCACTGCACACGATACCTACTTGCATAACGGCGCCTTCGACCCGGACAAGATGATTGCATTTCTCCGTGAACAGACCGACCAGGCCATATCCGAGGGTTACACGGCCTTGCGCGTGAGCGGTGAGATGACGTGGGTCCTCGGGAATCTGCCGGACTCCAAGCTGCTGATTGAATACGAGGTGAAGCTGAACGAGTTCTTCCCGGAAAGCCGGTGCCTGGCGATTTGCCAGTATGACCGCCGGAGGTTCGACGCCGCGGTTCTGCTGGAGGTCCTACGCACTCATCCGAAGGTTATCATCGGGACGGAGGCTTGTGAGAACTGTTACTACGTTCCGCCGGCAGCGCTCAAGGACTGGGAACTGCCGGAAGCAAAGTTGCAAAGATGGCTCCATAATATCCTGGCCCAAGAGCGAGCAAGTGATACGCTCCGCCAAGAGAAGGAAAAATCCCAGCGGTACATTGAGCTTACCGGCGCGATTATCGTGGTTTTGGACCCGACAGGGAATGTTACGTTCGTCAACAAGCGGGGCTATGAGCTCCTTGGGTATCCGCCGGAAAAGGTCATCGGGAAAAAGTGGTGCGACCATTTCGTACCGGAGAGATACCGGGCGAACATGCTGGCCATGTGCGAAAGGTTGTTGACCGACGGTGCCAGGCGGGTTGAGTATTTCGAATGTCCGATCCTGGATAATTGCCTGGCATAGTTCTGTGTTCCGGGATGAAACAGCCGGCGTTATCGAGCATATCAATTTCGGCATGGACCTCAGCGAGTGGAAGCTTGCTGAGGCGAGAATATGCGATCTGCTCAACAAGCACGCCGATGGCGTAGTGGTTACGGGCCTGGACAAGATCGTGCATTTCGCCAACCCCGGTGCAGAGACTTTACTGGGGCGCAAGGCAGATGAGTTGGTGGGTAAGCCCTTTGAGTACCCCGTGGTTACCGGAGAGGTGAGAGAACTCGATGTCGTTCGGCCGGACGGGCAGGTGGCTATGGCGGAGATATTTGCGACGAACACGACATGGAAAGGGGAGAGGGCCTACTTCATCTCGCTGCGTGACGTCACTCGGCACCGCCAAATCACGACGCAATTGCTCGAGTTACAGAGGCTCGAGGCCCTCGGACGCCTGGCTGGTGGGATTGCTCACGACTTTAACAATCTCTTGACAGTCATCCGCGGGTATGCGGAGTTGGTGTTAGCCTATCTGCCCGAGGGGGAGACGGTTCGGAGTGATATCGAGCAGATAATGGCCGCCGCCGATAATGCCGCGCAATTGACCCAGCAACTCCTGGCCTTCGGCCGTAAGCAATCACTCCAACCCAAGGTGCTCGACCTGAACCAGCTCGTCATTGATGCGGAGAAGATGCTCCAGCGCGTCATCGGGGAGGACATCGAACTGAAAACGGTCCTGGCTCCCGACCTGAGCAACGTAAAGGTTGACCCGACTCAAATCACCCAGGTCATTATGAACCTGGTGATAAACGCGCGTGATGCCATGCCCGAAGGCGGCCAATTGATAATCGAGACCCAAAACGTTGTCCTCGATGAGGCCTATACGCAGACACACGTAGAGGTTACGCCGGGCCACTACGTGATGCTGGCCGCGTCCGACACGGGCACAGGGATGGACAAGGAGACTCTTTCACACATCTTCGAGCCGTTTTTCACCACCAAAAAGAAGGGCGAGGGGACCGGCCTGGGCCTTTCCACCGTCCACGGGATAGTGAAGCAGAGCGGCGGTCACATCATGGCTTACAGCGAACTCGGCCATGGAACCACATTCAAAATCTATCTTCCATGCGTGGACGAAACCGGCGAGCCGATGGATGAGACACCCCAGTCCGGGGAAGCCGCTCAAGGTACGGAGACCATACTCGTGACGGAAGATGAGAAGCAGGTGCGCGATATCACATGCCGGATGCTGGCCGAAAGCGGATACACGGTACTGCAAGCGGGGACCGCCCAGGAGGCCATCCGGCTGTGCCAACAGCACCAAGATATAAATCTTGTCATAGTGGACATAGTCCTTCCGGACATGCGCGGGCCGACACTGGTCGAGCATATCCAGCCGCTGCGCCCGAATGCGAAGGTGCTGTATACGTCGGGCTATACCAACAACTCCATTGCACACCGCGGCGTATTGCCAGAGGGTACACACCTGTTGCAGAAGCCCTTCGGCTCGCACGAACTGCTGGCCAAGGTGCGAGAGGTGCTGGATGAGTCGGAAGCCCCTCACGAATAATACCGGAGTACACGAAACACAGCGCGGCGACCCACCCGACCCTGTGAACGCGGCGGAACAAGGAGCCGGTGTTGCGCGCTTACTGGTGCTCCTTACCGCGCTGCTTTTCGTGGCGATGAACGAGCCTTCCGCATGGGGCTCCGATACATCGCTGGCTGTCATCGTGGTGATTGCCACATTCTACGTCGTGGCGACCTCCATATACTGTCACCGATACTTTGCTCATCACATCCATCGTCTACGAAACCGGTGGCCTTCACAGTCCGCTTTACCCGCTCTATTACCTGCCCATCCTGCAGGCGAGCATCCGGCTGAGCCTTCGCGATGCTATAGGCGCATCATTGCTGGCAATTGGATTGTACTTCGTGCTTGGGTTTACCGAGGGGCTGGAGGCCAACATCCCCGTCCGCTCGACCACGCGGATAGTCGCATTCGGGTTCTCAGCCACTCTGGTGGGACTGTTCTTGTCGCTTGCGATGCGGGAAACCCGCGAGCACCGCCGCGCTACCTTGCGAGCCACGCAACTGCTGACGAAGATGAGAGGTTTAGTGGACGTAGCGGCCGCGCTGTCTTCCACGCTGGAGCTGAATGAAATCCTTGGGCTGATAGTGCAGAAGGCTCCGGCGGTTATGAACGCGGAGGCCGCCTCGATAGTGCTTGCGGATGAGGCGGCCGGTGTTCTTCGTTTCCGTGCAGCCTCAGGGCCGCGAGCTCATCTTCTCGCAGGCAGGCAGATGCCGCTTGGGAGCGGGCTGGCCGGGTGGGTTATTGAACATGACGAGACGGTTATCGTTGATGCGCCTGAGACCGACCCTCGATTCTACAAGGAAATTCTGCAGGAGATTGAGTATCCGGTGCGTTCGCTTATTGTGACGCCCATCAGAAGTGCGGGAAAGCCGATTGGATGTGTGGAGGTACTCAACAAGACAGGTGAGCAATCTTTTGATGACGACGACAGACGTGTTCTTGAAGCGTTCTCGGTCCATGCAGCGCTTGCGATTGAAAACGCAGGGCAATATGAGACGACCAAGACCGAGGCGATTACCGACCCGCTTACCGGGCTTTGTAACCGGCGCGAGTTGGAACAGCGGATGGCCGCCGAGTTGAATCATGCGGTGCGGTATGGCGGGCCCGTCTCAGTTGTGATGATGGACCTGGACCACTTCAAGCGCATCAATGATACCTACGGCCACCAAGCCGGGGATAAGGTGTTGCGCGAGGTGGCCAAACTGCTTCGGCGTCTCTCCCGCTCTTCGGATGTCGTTGCTCGTTACGGCGGAGAGGAATTCGTCATGGTGCTACCTCATACCGGCAAACAGCAGGCCGTCGAAGCTGCACAGAGGCTGCGGCAGGCCGTGGAGAGCCTCCGTGTCTGGTGGGCGGGGGTGCCTGAACCGCTGACCATTACGATAAGCTGCGGAGTGACATCTGTGCGGCTCGGCGAAGACAATGCCGCCTCCGTGTTGGCGCGCGCAGACCGGCGACTCTACCAGGCGAAGGCCGAAGGACGAAACCGGGTTTGTGCTGAGGACGCGGCGCCGGTAGCACAGTCTCAATCGTGAGGCGCTCCGGTGCCGAGTCATAGGGCATCCAGCATCGTGCAAAACCTGCCCCCGGCCGTACTGCAAAGTGACTATCCCCTTTCACGAAAGCACGAGGACAAGGATAAGTTCATCGCCGCTGCACCACTTCGGAGTGAATGAAGTCCCAAGCAAGTCCGCGGGTCTTCAACTGTGGGAAAAGCGGCGGCCTAATCTGGACGCCAGTCCGGCTCGTTGTCCTCGAAAACGCTGTTGCCCATGAACGAGACCCGAGAGTTCACCCGTTTGGCGGGCTTACCGTCAATGATGAAGCGATTCCCGCGCACGATAGAATCGCGGAACTCGCCCACGGGATTCGTCTTGACTCTCATGAACACGCTGCCGACCCCGCCCATGACGGGGTTGTACAGGAACTTAACCCCCGGGAATACCCCTCGCACGCGGATGCTTATACCGTAAAACCGGCAGCCCGTCACCGTGATGTCCCTGTTCTGCAAGTTGTCTCCGCCTACGAAGCACATGAAGGCCCCCCAGGTGTCGGTGCCGAGTTCACCGGCTTTGCGTCCGTCGAAAGTGCAATTGACAAACA
>JALGUK010000596.1 GCA_029820875.1 Candidatus Zipacnadia bacterium | reverse complement strand
TCGTCTACAGGGGCAAGCTCGGCAAGTGGGCCACCGGCAAGGATATGATTCTTTACACCATCGCTAAAATCGGCGTTGACGGCGCTAACTACCGCGCAATGGAGTTCACCGGCGAGACCATCGGAAGCCTCCCCATGAGCGACCGGCTGACCATGTGCAACATGGCGATAGAGGCGGGAGGGAAAAGCGGAATCATCAACCCGGACGATACAACGGTCCACTACGTGGAGGCCAGGGCGCAAGGGCGACCCTATACCCTTTACGAAAGCGACCCCGAGGCCGAGTATATTGAAACGGTCGAGATTGACTGCGACGGCCTCGAGCCGCGGTCAGCCAGGCGAAGGGAATTCGCATTGACCAGGCATTCATCGGCTCCTGCACCAACGGTCGAATCGAGGACCTCCGCGCCGCCGCCGAGATACTACGCGGCAAAAAGGTCGCGTCGCACGTGAGGCTGATTGTCATTCCCGCTACACAGAATGTCTTCAAGCAAGCTGTCAAAGAGGGCCTCTTCGAGGTGTTCGTTGACGCGGGAGGGGCGGTGAGTACGCCTACCTGCGGGCCTTGCCTGGGCGGTCATATGGGAGTTCTTGCCGAAGGCGAGGTATGCATCTCCACCACCAATCGCAACTTCGTCGGGCGTATGGGGCATACGAACTCGGAAGTGTACCTCGCCAGCCCTGTGGTCGCCGCAGCCTCAGCGGTGGCCGGGGAGATTGCCGGCCCGGACGAGGTGGTCTAAGACATCGCCGTTGGTTCAAGCGGCGGATGCCGTGCCGAAAGATATTATGGGGAGGACGTGCAGGCACGATGACCCTTTCAGGTAAAGCGTTCAAGTTCGGAGATAACATTGATACCGACACCATCATTCCGGCCGTGTACCTCGTCACTACAGACCCGCAGGAACTGGGCGCCCACTGCATGGAGTTCGGCTGCGGCAGCTCCCGCGAGCACGCACCCATCGCCATCAAGGGCTGCGGCGTTTCCTGCGTAATCGCGAAGTCCTTCGCCCGCATTTTCTACCGCAACGCCATCAACATCGGCCTGCCGATTCTCGAATGCGCCGACACAGACCGCATCCAGGAGGGCGACCGGCTCCAGGTGGACACAGCCGGCGGCAAGATTATAAACGAGACGAAGGGCGAAAGCTACGATACGTCGCCGTTTCCTCCGTTTCTGCAGGCGATAATCAACGCCGGCGGCCTGATGGCCCGCGTCAAGCAGCGACTGGCATCAGAATCGTGAGGGACACGCACCTGCAAGCCCGAATCGCAAGCATTGAGCCCGGCAGTATCGCCGAGGAATTGGGGCTGCTGCCGGGTGACCGCGTTCTGGAGATCAACGGTCAGGCAATGCTGGACGTCATAGACTACCAGCAGCATTGCGCCTCCCGGCATGTGGTCATCAAGGTGGCGCGAGGCGATAAGCTGATTGAGTGTGAGATTGAAAAGGACGAGGAGGAGCCAATCGGGGTTGTTTTCACCAATGTCGTCTTCGACGGTGTCCGCCGCTGCCGGAACCGGTGCATTTTTTGCTTTGTGGACAACCTGCCCCCGGGCATGCGGTCAAGCCTGTACCTGAAGGACGACGACTATCGCCTCTCGTTCCTGCACGGAAACTTCATCACGCTTAGCAATCTCACCGAGCGCGACTGGGAGCGCATCCTCCGGCTGCGCCTGAGTCCATTGTACGTTTCCGTCCACGCGACCGACCCGGACGTGCGCGCGCGGATGATGGGCCACGCCGACCCGGAGGGTCAATGCAACTGCGCGCGACCTCGCCGCGCTGTATCCGGGCGTAGCATCGCTTGCAGTCGTTCCGGTCGGCCTGACGCGCTTCGCACGACGGGAGAGCATCCGGCCCGTGCGCGCACAGGAGGCCGAGGAGGTCCTCGGACAAGTCGAGACTCTGCAGGCTCACTGGTTGGACACGCTCGGGACGCGATTCATCTTCGCAGCGGATGAGTTGTACTTGAGGGCCGGCCGGGCGGTCCCAGCCGCTGATGAGTATGAGGGATTCCCACAGTTTTCCAATGGAGTCGGGCTGCTGGCGAGCTTTTACGATGAAGAGGATGAGACAATCGAGCACTTAGGCGGTAAGGACGCGGCATACCGGCGCGTGACATGCGTCACGGGAGTGGAGGCGGAGCCTGCGATCTCTCGTTTCTGCGCCCGCCTTGCTCAGGCCGCTAACATTCAAGCGCATACTCTCGCGGT
>JALGUK010000107.1 GCA_029820875.1 Candidatus Zipacnadia bacterium | reverse complement strand
CTCGAAGCGGCAGGCTGATACCCAGCAGCGGCGAGATGCGCTTCTCCTCCTGCACGTCCCACACCCACGCTGCAGGGTCCAGCTCGGCGGTTGCACAGACTCGGTAGCTGCCGGGTGAAGCATCCCACGGCATCGGGAAACAGCCGCGCCATACCCCCTTGGACCTGTCGGCGTGCAGCACTACCTCGTCGCGGCCGCCGATGGTTGAGACCTGTTCATGGTCATGTTTCACCACAACTTTAGGCGGCCGCGGGGGTCCACGAACTTGACTGAAATCATGATGAGGGTGTTACGTCGAGCCTTGCAGGGAGATACCTCTACAGTTAGCGGGAGGAGCAACTCCGGCTTCTTGGCCTCTGTACCGCCTCGATGTCTCAGCACCGCCTGCACAGCCGCGCGGCCCGCAAGGAACAGCAGACCGAGGGCAACCAGACTCAGGCCGAACCAGGCGAGGGCTTTCAGGCGTTGCATTCGCGGCGAGCGGGGCCCGTAGCCGCGCAGGAATATACGGGGTTCATGCACTCACGGCCACCTCCAGGCACATGCCGGCGCAGCCTGGAATCGCGGCCCGATACAAGGGCCTCCTATTTGAACCCATGCCCCACAGCCCCCTGTTCCGACCAACAGCCTTATGCGGCCCGGGTTTAGACTTGCAGACCTGCGTCTCCGATAATCGCAACAGCCCGCGCGATGGAATCATGCAGGGCGGCCATTGCCCTCTCGATTTGCTCCTCGGTGATTACAGCCGGCGGCTCAAACCGCAGCACCTTGGGATTATTGAGCGTATAGGCGCAAATAACCCCGCGTTCGGCCAGCCCGGCTATGACCAACCCGCCGACGTCCGCATCCACCATCTCGACACCCACCAGCAGCCCCTTACCCCTTGCCTCGACGACTACATTGGGGAATGCGTCTGCGACCTGGCGGGCTTGCGCGAGCAGAATTTCCCCCAGTGTGCGGCATCGCTCGACGAGGCCTTCTTCCTCTATCACGTCCAGCGCCGCGAGAGCGGCGGCGCTGGCCAACGGATTGCCGCCGAACGTTGATGTATGGATGATGGGGTTGTCCCGGAAAATCGTCCAGACCTCGGGCGTGCCGACGAACGCCCCGATGGGCATCACACCGCCCCCGAGCGCCTTCCCCAGGCACATTATATCAGGCACAACATTCTCATGATTACATGCGAACATCTTCCCTGTCCGGCCCAGCCCCGTCTGGACCTCGTCCAGAATCAGCAGTACACCGGCCTCATCACAAATGGACCGCACAGCGGCGAGATAGCCGTTCGGGGGCACGCGGATACCGTTTTCGCACTGGATTGGTTCAAGTATCACCGCTGCGGTGTTTTCGTCAATCGCTTCGGCTATAGCGTCCGGGTTACCGAACTCCACATGCCTGAATCCCGGCAGCAACGGCTCGAACGGGACGCGGTAGACGTCGCGGCCGGAAGCGGAGAGAGCGCCGAAAGTCTTGCCGTGGAAACCTCCATGGGCGGCGATGATGCCGGGCTTGCCTGTGTACATTCGGGCCGCTTTGAGCGCCCCCTCGACCGCTTCGGCCCCGCTGTTGCCGAAGAAGGTGAATTGCAAGTCTCCCGGCGTCGCCTTGGCAATACGCTCGGCGGCTTTGGCGGTGAGGGGACTGAGGAGAATCTTGCTCGAGAGGGGCATCCGATGGAGCTGGCTGGCGACGGCCTCGATTATTTTGGGGTGCCGGTGTCCCGCAGTGAATACGCCGGGGCCCCCGAGGCAGTCTATATATTCTTTCCCGTCCGCCGCACGAATCAAGCTGCCCTCGGCCTCGTCTTCAACCGATTCAAACCCCATAAATGCAACCAGCGTCGCCCAGCCTGGATTGACATAGGATTCATAACGATGAAATGTCTCTGCAGCGATGTCGGTATTGTGGGTGCTCATGTGTCTCCCCTTTCTAATGTTGGCTGCCGAAAGAGCAGTCGCCCGGCGAAAACAAAAACCACAGAATGAAAACCCCCGCGACCAGCAGTGCCAGCCGCAGCCGTCATCCTGTGGTTATGTTCTGCGCAGCCCGCGGCGGCTTGCACCACAAGGCTAATAATGCACTGGTCGGGGCGGCCGGATTTGAACCGGCGACCTTTTGACCCCCAGTCAAACGCGCTATCCAAGCTGCGCCACGCCCCGACCCTGCTACCCATGTACCCAAGACAGGCCGCCCACCAGGTACAAGGGGCGAAACACCGCCGGTACAGTTCGTGCAAGCTCGCGCTGCTGTCGGCTCCATTACATCGCGTCGCGGAGCGCCTTGCCGGGCCTGAAGTGGGGAACAGTCTTGGCCGGGATCTTTATCTCAGCCATTGTACTTGGGTTCCGACCCTTACGCGCCTTGCGCCGACGGGTCTCAAAAGTCCCGAACCCTGTAATCTGTACCTTGTTCCTTTTCTTGAGGGCTGTCGTTATCGCATCCAACACGGCTTGCAATGCTTCTGCTGCCTTGTCCTTCGTCAAGTCTGCGTTCTTACGAATCTCGTCCACCAAGTCAGCCTTATTGAGGACCTTGCGAGCCAAATGCTTCACCTCCTTCGCTGGAAAATGGGTGTAGCGGTTCCGCTGACTTATGGTCCCCCCGCTGGCCGCAGACTCCACCAGGCAGCTCCTATCCATTCGGCCATTGGCGGGTGTGCACCGCACCAACGCTGTACACACTCAGCGTTCCACATCGTGATGACTTATTTCGTCATGGCCGCCGCGATTCCTTCCAGCTATCACTTTTTTTCTGCCGGTCCGCTGGCGTGAAATACGATGACTCTGCAGAACGTCGTCATATTGCGATTTCGGGATGTGGGTCGAATGTTTCTCCCTTGACGGCCCGCGTCATCAGGTCCCGCACCCCGTCCTGCGGCGGTTTGCCGTCGAACAGGACGTGATAGACCTCATCGGCTATCGGCATCTCGATGCCTCGGGCCTTCGCAATGCCGACGGCCGCCTCGGTGGTCGGGACTCCCTCCGCGATCATGGGCATACTCCGCACAATATCATCCAGTCGTTCTCCCTGCGCCAGGCGATAACCAACCGTCCAGTTACGGCTGTGGCGGCTGGCGCAGGTCGCCACCAGGTCGCCGACGCCCGACAGCCCGAAAAAGGTGGTCGCCTTCGCACCGAGGGCCGTGCCAAGGCGGATCATTTCCACAAGACCCCGTGTCATCAGCGCTGCCTTCGTATTATCGCCGAATCCCAGGCCGTCGTTTACGCCTGCGCCGATGGCGATTATGTTCTTAAGCGCACCGCCCAGTTCGACTCCTGCGATGTCCTCATTTGTATATACCCTGAACAGGGGGGTTGAGAAACACAATTGAGTGCGGCGGGCAAGTTCCGGGTCCGCAGCCGCCGCCACAGACGTACTCGGTACGCCGGCAGCGACTTCGCGTGCAAGGTTGGGGCCTGACAGCACCGCTATCTGTTGCCGGAAGCGGTCGGGCAGCTCCGCCAGCAGTGTCTCGGACATTCTCAAACCGGTCTTGGCCTCGAGACCCTTCGCTGTCGTGACCACGGCTGCAGTAGGGGGGATGCAGGTTGCGAGCCGCGTCGCAATCGCGCGCATCCCGCAGGATGGGACGGCGACCACGACCAGCTCCTTGCCTGCGACGGCGGTTTCGAGGTCCTCCTGGACCTGCAGTGACTGTGGGAGAGTCACCCCGGGGAGGTACTTGCGGTTCTCCCGCCGGGCGGCGATGGAACGCAGCAGCTCCGGCGACCGCCCCCAGAGCGTCACCCGGTGTCCTTTGTCGGCCAGCAGCCGCGCCAGGGCGGTTCCCCAGCTTCCGGCGCCGACGACGACGATGTCGGTAAGATAGTAGGTTGTCGCCTGGTCATCGCTCAATGCAAACCGCTCCACAACGGCTTCATAGAATCAGGTATCTTGCCCGGAGTCTCGTTCATCCGCACTTGCCTGGTCCGGCTGGACCGGCTTTGATATGCCCACCCTCTGCCCGATTTTGAACTCCTCCCCGCGCCTGAGCCTCTTCAAATTCGGGATATGCTTGTAATAGATGAAAACGATTATCAGCCAGGTGAGAATGACAAAGGGCGGCCGCTGCCAGTCAAAGGCCGTCATGGTAACGCCTGCGACAACGCCCGCCGACAGCGACGCGACCGAAATGTATCGCGTGACGCCCACAACCACCGCCCACGAGGCAAAGCTGATGGCCGCCACCCGCCAGTCCATCCCGATGAGCACCCCGAGCGTCGTCGCCACCCCGCGCCCGCCGCTGAAACCGAGAAAAACCGACCAATTGTGCCCTGCCACTGAGACCAAGCCGCCGAACACGATTCCGATGTCCGGAAGCTGGAGCGCCTTGCAGATAAGCACGGCTGCAACACCTTTGGCGGTGTCCCCCAGAAAGACGATGGCGGCCGCGAGCGGGCCGAGTGTGCGGAGTATATTGCTCGCGCCTATGTTTCCGCTGCCGAACTGGCGGATGTCAATCCCACGGCACAGCTTCCCCACAATGAGTCCGACGGGGATGCTGCCCAAAAGGTACGAGGCGACGAATCCCAGGATTGCGGGCGCCAATGGACGATTCCCTCCACTGTCTACGGTTGCGGCTTTTGAGCCTTTGACTTACGTTTCGCCGTGCGCTGGGGGCGTCCCTCGCGCGGACGCTCGCGAAGAAACAGGCGGATTGGAGTACCCTGAAACCCAAACGTTTTGCGCAGGGAGTTTATGAGAAACCGCTCGTACGAGAAATGGCACAGCTTCGGGTCGTTGACAAAAAGCACTATGGTCGGCGGCCCTGTCCCCACCTGGGTGGCATAGTATATTTTGAGCTGCCTGCCCTTTCTAATTGGCGGAGGATGGTCGGTCGTCGTGGAAAGAAGCCATCGGTTGAGCTTCGCCGTCGGAAGCCGGAGCATGTATTGGCTTGCAGCGAGGGCTGCCTGCTCCAAGACAGCCGGCACGCCCGTGCCCTCGGTGGCGGATGTGAAGACGATATCAGCATAATCCACAAACGGCAAGCGTGCCCGGACGAGCCTCGCGAAGTCTTTCATCATCATGCGTTCGATGCGGCGTCCCGGGGTCTTCCGACCATCGTCTGTGTCGATTCGGGGGTTCTCCCCGGGGACCGTTGCGGTCCGAAGGACCAGGTCCCACTTGTTAGCGACGATAACCGCTGCCCGACCAGCATCATGGGCGAAGCCGACTATCTTCGCATCCTGCTCGGTGACCCCCTCGCTGGCGTCCACCACCAGGAGCACTACGTCGGCGCGCTCGATCGCCCGCAATGAGCGAAGTACACTGTAGTATTCGAGCTTGCGCTTGACGCGCGCCTTGCGCCTGAGGCCGGCGGTATCCACCAGGAGAAACTTTTCATCACCGAAATCCAGCGGCACGTCCACGGCATCCCGCGTTGTCCCCGGGATTTCACTGACTATCATCCGCTCCTGGCCGAGAAACGCATTGACGAGCGCCGACTTCCCGACATTGGGGCGGCCGACGACAGCGACGCGTATGCGGTCAGGCTCCTCGACCGGCTTATCGTCCTCCACGGCGAGAACCTCAAGCAGCTCATCCAGCATCTCAGGCACGCCGGTGCCGTGAATGGCCGAGATGGGGCTCGCGGCGCCGAGCCGCAATGCGAAGAAATCCTCCACCGATACATTCGGACTCTCTGCCTTGTTCGCCGCCAAAACGTAGGGCTTGCCCGAGCGGCGGACCAAGTCGGCAATCTCGTGGTCGGATTTGACCGGTCCCTCCTGGGCGTCCACGACGAAGATGACGGCGTCCGCCTCCTCCAGAGCGACTTCCGCCTGGTCACGTATCTGAGCGGAGAGGGCGTCTTGTTCGAGCGGCTCCAGCCCGCCGGTATCAACCACGGTGAAGGAGCGCCCCTCATGGTGCGCCGTCCCGTAGAGGCGGTCGCGGGTAATCCCGGGCGTGTGCTCCACTACGGCGTCACGGCGCCTGACAAGCCTGTTGTACAGCGTGGACTTGCCGACATTGACCCGGCCGATTATCGCAACGATGGGAGTTTTCATCTGACCCTCCCCATTATCGCCTCCACAATCCCGCGCGGTCCCGCCGGAACTGCAAGCACAGTCGCATCGGTACAGCCGCGCAGGTCGTCAAGCGACATGTCGTCCAGAAAGACCCGCCCGTCCCTGAGGGCGACGTC
>JALGUK010000595.1 GCA_029820875.1 Candidatus Zipacnadia bacterium | reverse complement strand
ACCAAGCGGAGGCGGAGGCGGCCTGTGACCGGCTGGTCAGTGACTTTTCGCAACACGAGGAGATAGTCGAAACACTCGACCGGCTGGCTGAGATTTGTCGCAGGCAGGAGAATTTTGCGCAGGCTCGCGAGCTTTACAAGTGGGCGGTGGAGAACCGGGCCGATGCGGAGCACACCGATGACAGGGAGAGAAACCTTGCGATGGTAACGGTGCAGCTTGCAGAGCAGAGGGGTACGGACAATGTTGCCGGGAGGCTTATAACCGATTTCCTAGATGGACAGCCTTTGGCGACGGCGACGGGGCGGTTTGCCCAGGCGGCAGGCAGATTAGGCCAATATGGCCTGGCGAGGGACCTTTACGAGCAGTTTCTTGACGGGCAGCCTGAAGACGAGTGGGCTGTCTGGGCTCAGATGGGGGTTGCAGCATCGAACGTGGGGCTTGGCGATAAGGAAGCGATGGAGGCGGCGCTGGCGAAGCTGACTTCGGGTTACGGGGGTACTGAAACCGGCAGACAGGTCGGGCAGGCTTTTGTTGAGTTTTGCAGGTATTTATATGATGTGCGCAGCGACAAGGCCGATGCGGTCGAACGGACGCTATACAACAAGCTGATGCGAGATTTCATGGCGGGCAGGCCGGAGGTTGTGCTTGACCATATGGGCGATTTCTACCGGGACTCTTGGGAGCTTGAGAAGGCGGCCGCGCTTTTCGAATACGTCGCCGATACATGGGCCGGCAGCAAGCGTGCGATAGAGGCGCAGGCCAATATTGTTCGGATGTACATATCGGTGGCGGATGAGCCGAATGCGGCGGCGTGGTTTGGCAGGCTGATTGAGAAGTTTTCGGGCGATGAGGATTTGCCGTGGGCGGTCTGGTATGTTGCGGAGAGGGAGAAGTATGAGTATGTTGTGGAGCACTGGCCGCAGGCCGAGCGGGCGATCTGGGCGAAGATGGGAGCGGTCAGATGCCGAGTGCGCATGGGTAAGTACGAAGAGGCTAAGGCGGGTTTCAAGGGCCTTGTCACGGAGTTTTCATCCAATTCGGAGCTTGGTGACGTTGTGCACGAGATTATTGAGAGTTACTACAACGTTGCCGAGCACGAGCGCGGGCAGGAGCTTTACGAATACTTTTTGGATATTGAGGCTGGCAACGAGGATGCGCTGCTGGAACTTCAGGTGGGGGTGATTCTTTCGAACATCGGGCTGGAAGAGGAGGGCGCGAGCCTGGACGGCGTGGCGAGGCTGGTTGCGGACTATAACGACAATCCGAAGCTTGCGAAGGGTCTGCTGCAGATAGGGGAGAAGTACCTGACGCTGGCGAAAGAGTACAGGCAGGAAGAGGCAGAGGAGGGTTTCATACACAACGTTGAAAATGCAGCGATGGTATGGCAATGGAGCGTAGACCGGTTACCGAAGTCGGTGTGGAGTGAGGAGACATGGTACTACCTGGGACGGTGTTATCACTATCTGGGGGAGTATGACAAAGCGATAGGCTGTTATGATGCGGTGGTTGTGAACTGGCCTGACGGCCAGCCGGGCAGGTTGGCGGTATACTATATTGCGCGGGCGTATCGCGACTGGCAGAGGGCCGGGGGGATTGACAGCGCCGAGGCGATGAGAAATGTGGCTGCGGCTGTAAGGAAACTGGCGAGCGAGTTCCCGGATTCGCCGCTTGTTGGTGCGGGGATAAACCTGCTGGGCGGTCGTCACAATTTCGACCCGGAAGATATAGGAGAGGAGAAATGAAGACAGGAGGATTGACGGTTTTCTGCATTTTGATTATGGTGGTGGCTGGCGGTTTTTTACGATTGTGGGGGAGTACTTTTATGAAGCGTTGAACACATATTATGTGCCGTGGGACGAGGAGCTGACAATAGACGCTTCGGAGTCGCACGACCCGGACCGTTCAAGCGCGCCGGAGTGCGGGGAGAATACTTGTCCGGACGACCCGGATATGATAAGGGGGATAAAGAGATTCAAATGGATTTTTGGGGATGGGCAGAGCAGCACGGAGACGTGCAGTTCGGCCGACGACGGCAGCTTTGATGCGGAGACCGAGCACACGTACACCTCGCCGGGCTCGCGTCTGCTGGAGCTAAAAGTGAGGGATGATGATGAAGATTGCGGTTCCGGGTGTGGAGCGGACGGGTTTGACACCGAGTGGGTGCACATGTCAATCGTTCGGGCGGATATTGTGATGGACGGGCTGGGGGAGGGGGCCGAAGATGACCCGGGTGGGTATATTTCGGGTAATGACGACGACGACAACGACAACTGCGTTTGTGACTGTGATGAGACGACGGCGCTTTCCGAGGATGATGACGACCTTGTGGCGGTTTCGCTTACGCTTGCGGGTTCTAACCTTCACGGCGGGCAGGTGCGGCTTTCGGCTACGACGAATTTGAGGGTGTGGAGCAATAAGAAGAAGGAAACGCTGCTGCTTCCGTATAATGGGCAATACGCTCGGGAGTGGAATTACGGGTATCATCCTTCGACGGTTTGTGTGGAGGCGCCCGGGGCGTGCGGTGGTCTGCGGTGCGCTTCGGTGGGGCTGTCGTACAAGCGGGAAGGTTATACGATA
>JALGUK010000106.1 GCA_029820875.1 Candidatus Zipacnadia bacterium | reverse complement strand
ACAATAACGACGGTTATATCGTTTTCGAACACGCGCACCGTCTTGACCGCTCCTCGATTAAGCAGAACAGGTATATGGGAACCGCGGCTGCTGGGCCGTCGGCCGTCGCGGCTCCGACGGGGCCCGCGACGAATTCCAGGCGACGTCTTCTCATGGTACCGCCGACGGTCCATATAGCCGTGGCGATGTTCGTAGACTGACAGGGCCTTCAGCCCGTCATTGTAACGAAGCTCGACGGCCTTAGAGCCACTGCCGGTTTCGAACTTGTAGACGCCCTGCAATTCATAACCAGCGGGCAGATAGCCTGGAACAAGCAGCGGCTCACCAAGTGCTTGCTGGGCCTCCCGGATGCTGACCGACTGAAGGTCCCGGGCTGGCGTTTTCTGCTTACAGTGAGGTGGGGGCGAGGGAATTGGCTCCGTAGGAGTGCCGAAACGGATGTCCATCAGTGTCGTTCGACTGACGAGCTGCCCATCGGCATTCATGCTTTCACGCTGCAGGATGATGTGCCGGTCTGTATCTATCCAGAGCTTCCTGGCGATGTTGCCCCGATGGCGATTCGTAAGTGTCAGTACATATGCCGGCCGACCCGCGATGGTTTCGCGTCCGACCAGGCGAGGGCGATAGTTTCGCAGCAGCTTCTTTTCGTCGGAAGGCTCAGGAAGCTTCTGCACGGTCGTCACTCGTTCCCGTTTAGGGTCTAGGCGGAGAATCTGGGTTCCGGTGTCGATGATTATGAACTCATCCTCGCCGCGTTTGAAAATCCGGGCGGAGCATCGGCCATGGCGCAAAAGGCGCCCCCGCGCTCTGATGAGCTTTCCTCGCGAGAGTCGCTCGATAATCTCGATGGCGGTCAAGTCCGTTGTACGGTCCGCTGTCAGCGTCGCACGAAGCAAACTCACGGCTCTGGCATCCTCTGCGCTTCGAAGCGAGAAGGCAAGAGCCAACACACCACAGACCACGGCGCCGGCAACCGAAATCAGGATTAGTCGCCGTCTCACGGCACACTCTCCTCCTGGTCTGGCGTCATCGCCAGCGCAAGGGCAATCCCGCTTCGATCCGCCAATGCGGAGTTCCAGGCGGCGCCCGCGTACCATTCACTGTAGACCACGCTTTCGGGGTCGGGCGCCTCGACGAGCGTCAACGGAGCGGAAAAGCGGTACAGCATAATTCCCGCCGCTAGTGCAATAATAAGCACGGCCACTGCAGCGACTACAGCCCATCTTCTCGTTGTCCCGGATGAGACCCAGCGCTTCCACCGGGACGCTCGGGTATTACCGGCTTTGATGGCCTCTGCAATTCCAGACCACAGGTCCCGCGGAGGTTCCGACGCGGGCAGTGCATCCATGAGACGGCCTGTCGCCTCGAGCGCTGCAAGCTCGCGCCGACACGCATCGCACTCAGCCACGTGGGCTGCAATTTCGGCGCGCTTCCGGGCGCTCAGACCCCCAACGCTATACTCAGGCAGCAGTTTGACAACTTGTCGGCAATTCATCTTCATCCCACCTCGGGTGGCTCATCAACGAGCCTCCTCAACTTCCGTTTGAGCGTTTCCCGCGCCCGCGCCAGCCGGGACAGCACTGTACCCTCCGCCACGCCGAGCACCTGGGCGATTTGGGTAATCTCCATCCCTTCGAGATGGTGCATCACAACAACGTCCCGGTGCTTATCCGGCAACGAAGAGACGGCCTGACGCACTGCATTGCCTCTTTGTTTATCGGCCACTACAGTCTCCGGATCGGATGTTGCCGGGTCCGGTGGCTGCAATGGCTCTGTCGTGTAGTCCTCGATAATGTCTGTCATTGGGCTGTCCTTGCGCTTTCTCGCGTAATCCTTGACAACGTTGACCGCGATTCGGTGGAGCCAGGTCACAAAGGCATTAGGATTCTTCAGCCGCGGGAGGTTCTCCCAGGCCTTTATGAACGTCATCTGGGTCAGATCGGCGGCGTCACCGGTCTCGTTTACCGCGTAAACCATATAGTTGTACAGGCGCTTGTGGTGTCTGTCGAAGAGCTGACGGAAGGCGTCCGAATCCCCCTCCCGTGCCCGTCGAACGAGTCTGATGTCGTCGGCTCGACTCATCTCATGCGGCTCCCGCAATGCCTGCAACAATAAGACGAATTCGGCAAGGTTTGCATTCCATGAACGTCCCCCGCCGAAGTTGATAATTCGGGGCTATGAACGTAACACCTTCGGGAACGCCCTGTTTTCCCGCGCATCGCGGCCGGACTTGACCGTCTGATACCTTTGTGAAATACTATTCTTGACGCGCAAGACGGTGGCAGGCTATGTAATCGGCGCATGCCTCCAGCTTTCAGGGCGCGATATAAAGTCGCAAGCTTCATGGAACTTTCCGCTTTGGAGAATATCAAACAGAAGTGCCGGCGGCGTAGCCGATGCAGGTCCGCTGCCCGACGGGAACGACGCAACGAAAAACCAGCATGAAAAAAAGGCAAAAAATGTGCTTGACCAACGGAACAAAGTGCTTGGGATACGCGTTTGCATTGCCTGGAGCGGGGGAGTCCGCCCGATGAGCGCGACGACAAGCGTCACAAGGCGGAGCGGGCCATCGGATGCAGATTTGGTTGCACGTGCTCGTGAAGGTGACCGGCGCGCGTTCGGAGAGATCGTTGATAGGTATCAGTCAAAGGTATATGGCATTCTCTACCGAATGACCAGCGACCCGGACGCGGTTAACGATCTCGGCCAGGAAGTTTTCTTGAAAGCTCTTTCGGCCCTTGATAGCTTCCGGTTTCGTGGAGAGGCCAGCTTTCGCACTTGGCTTTACCGTATCGCTGTCAATGTGGCAATCAACGAGCTGAGGCGGCGTAAGCGTCAGAGGAAGATCGAGGGAGTTTCCCTCGACCAGGGAATTGACACCGATGACGGAGAGATAGGCCGGTCGATTCCCGACTACAGTGAAATCCCGGAAGACGTGGTGGCCCGCCAGGAGACACAGGCGGAGGTACAAAAGGTGATTGGACTACTTTCGGAGCACCATCGAACTGTATTGACACTGGTAGACTTGGAAGAACTCTCTTATGAGGATGCTGCCCAAACGATGGGATGCTCCGTGGGAACTTTAAAGTCTCGTCTCTCACGTGCACGGGCCGCATTTAAGAACGCGTACCAGCGTTACATATCGCGAGCTGGGAGGCATACCGGATGAAGTGCAGTAAGGTCATACCACACTTGCCGCTTTTGGTTGACAACAGGCTCGAGGAGCCGTTGAGGGGAAAGGTGTGGGCACACGTACGAACGTGCCCGGCGTGCCAGGCCGAACTGGCTGACTTGCGAAGTGCCCTCGAGTTCCTCCACAGCACGCCACCGGTTGAGCCCTCTCGCGAGTTCAAGAACGCTATCATGGCCGCGGCCGGCCCTGAGCTTGCCCGACGCAGTGCGCGGGCTGCGAAGCGTCTCCGGCGGCCGATACCCATCTGGGACCGTCCCGCTCTCCGCTGGGCGCTTGCCCCTGCGGCGGCACTCCTGGTTCTTGTCGGTACGTGGCTGTACGTACTGATGCCCCAGGCTCCTCCCGGCATAACTGTTGCGAGCACACCTAACATAGCTACAACAGTTCCCGAGCACGCCATGGTTACCGCTACGCCGGCGGAAGAGGTAAAAGAAGCATTACAGGCAATCGCCGACACAGCACCTGGACGTACAATGCGTAGGACTTTGGCAAGTGTAGTAGGCCCACGGCGTGCGCGACGACCGGTTGCGCCGGCACGCCCAGTAACAGCGCTTGTGGCGTCTCCCGCCGGTACTGCATCAGTTTCGGATACGCCATCTGAACCGACTGCTGGCTCGTTTCCCGCGACAACGGGGCAGGTGCGGCCTCAAGTGACCGAAGCAGGTCCTGTCGCGAACCCCGCCAAGGCTCCAAGCGACCTGATAGCAGCTAAGCCCAAGAGCACAAGTGCTCGGCCTTATCGAGCCAAGACCGGTAATGACGTCACAAGTGGCCTGGCTGGCGGCTTGCTAGCCAATGAGGTTGTTCTGGCGGACGCAATCGCAGAGGCCGTCACCGAGACGACCCTTGAAACGTTGACCCCTCGCGGACCGAGCTACAAGGATCTCCCGAGAATAGCATTCACGCATGTGAAACCGAAGCGAGCCGACCAACCCGAGACTCGCGGACCTGGTTACGATGACTTGCCGCGACTGCGATTTCCGAGTCCGGCAGCCCCAAAGGACACCGGTTCCGTCGGTGAGAGTTCAACAGCCGTGCCCGGTGCAGAGCATTCTTCGTCGGTTGTGTAGCGGACTCTGGAGCAGGTAAATATTGATGGCGTATTCCCCTCGGTTAAGACGCTGTGTCGTGTTCTTTTCAGCCGTGGCAGCAGTTCTTGTGCTGGCGGTATTTGTAACGTGCAGCACGGCGCAGCAGGACGCCCCGGCGCAACAGGCTGAGCAGCAATCTGTGACTGCTCCCTCCGGCCTGGTCAAGATGCTAATCAAAACCTCGCCCGAGAAGCGACATCGGATTCTACTCTTGCTTCAGGAAAAATACCCCGATCTGGTGCGCGAAATCATCGAGTTTGTGGACCAGACGCACCCGGATTTTGGGAAACAAATCAAGGATAAGGTCGCGTCGTTAATGCGCGAGAAATACCCGGGTTCCAGCGAGGTTCTTCGCAAGGAAATCGTGAGGCTGATTAAAGCCGAAGGGCAACAGTTTCAGAACGAGTTGTGGAAGATTATCAATGAGAACTACCCCGACCTGCGGGAGCAAGCGCTCCAGATGGCCCAGACGATGTCCGAGGACACATACCGCGAGGAGCTTTCCGCGCTCATTCAGGAGAAATACCCGGGGCTGTTAAGTGACGTCGCAAAACGTATCACCAGCCGTTACCCCGACCTTGTCCCACGCCTTGAGAAGAAGCTGACCGAAGCATACCCGAATCTGATTCCGGACGTCGCCCAGGTTATCGTCCAGGAAATACCGGAGTTCAGCGGTCAGTTGGTCAATATGATCCAGAAAAAGCATCCTCACCTTGTAAGTGAGGTCCTCGAGATTCTGCTTGCGCCTGAGCAAGGGGCCCAGGACGCGCAAGCGAAAACCACAGAACCCGCATCGGCGTCCCAGTAGTACCTCTCCTCAACGTGCATGTACCGCCGCTTTTCCCCGGAGATTGCTTTTCCCGAAGCAAGGTTTCATTGCACGCGGTGTCGAAGTTGCCCCTGAGACAAGGCCGCAATGCTTGAGCGGTGATACACGGTATGGCTACTATGAAAGCTGCAATTCTCAGAGGCCCTGGGACGCTCGAAATCGCTGATATACCCATTCCCAATATCGCATCCGGCGAGACTCTCATGCGGATGCGTGCATGCGGCATCTGCGGCAGCGACCTGCGGTACTTCGAGGGTGACAATCCATGGGCGCTGCATACTCTTGGCGAGCAACGTCCCAACCCACCCAATATGGTCCTCGGCCATGAGCTGGCAGGGGATGTGCAAGTTAATGGCAAGAGTTTCCGAGCATCAGCCCTTGCTTTCCGCTCTTGCGGAAAGTGCTTGGCATGCCGCAGGGGGCATGAGGGACTTTGCGCAAATACCAAGCACATTGGACACAGCGCGGGTTGGGGCGGGCGCACGTATAACCCGGGCGGAATGGCTGAGTTCTGTCCTGTCTGGACGGACATGCTCTATCGCTTGCCCGAGCACGTCACTTATGAGGAGGCGACGTTCCTGGACGGCCTCGGAGTGGCGGTACATGCGGTCAAGCGCGGAAGGGTAACTCTTGGCACATCCGTGGCGGTTTTGGGCGCGGGGCCGATCGGCCTTTGCATAATGCAGGCCGCCCGGGCAGCCGGCGCTCGGCTTACTCTTTGCGTAGATGTGTACGAAAAGGCCCTCGAAACAGCCGCAGCATTGGGGGCGGACATCGTCCTGCATGCAGATTGGGGGCGGACATCGTCCTGCATGCAGGCGAGGAGGATGTTGTCGCGCGGGCCAAGCATGAGACCGAGGGGGAAGGGGTCGATTGCGTTTTCGAGACCGCCGGCACCCCCCAGACGCGCCAGCAGGCGGTGAGGATGTTGGCCCGAGGCGGGACTGCCGTGTTTTTGGCCGACCTCGCCGTGGAGCCTGAATTGCCGACGCTCTCCCTCGCGGGCGAGCGGATGGTTACCACGTCCGCTAATAACGACTACGAGGACTTCCAGACCGGCCTTGATCTGCTCACCAGCGGGCGGGTAAATGTGAAGCCGCTGATTACGCACCGTTTCCCCCTTAGCGACGTCACGGAGGCGTTTGAGGTTGCGAGGAACAAGGCCAGGTATCAGGCCCTGAAAGTGATTATCGAGATTTGACGTGTTGGGAAGTGCAGGATGCTTCTGTTGGCGCGGCTGTTTCCCTTGATGTTCATGTTGACACTTATCGCCGGCGGCTTGAATGTGGTTATGACCGGAACAATTGCTGACGGTCTAATTCGCGGAGCAGTCCGTGACGCTATCACGGCACAGACTCCCACGCAATTGCAGCAGTCGGTGAAGGAGGCGAGTCAGTATCTTCACCTTCATGAGGCAGTGGTCGGGCAGTTGGCTTTTCTTGCGCCAGACCCTGACACATCGGGCCTGGAAGACATCGGGCAACAGCTCGCCATCGTGAAACTATTCGCAGAAGCAGCAACCACAGCAGGCAAACCACTCACTGAGAAACAGCACAGCTTCGTTCAGAGCCATCTGGAGTCCGTTCAGAGGGCCTCGACGGGCGTGTGGCGGCCGCGGCAGAGACTTTTGGGGGCGATTGTTTTCTGGGCGTTCTTCGGTGCGACAGTCATCGCTGGGTTTTGTCGTTTCAGAACTCAACCTCCGGCGGAGATTGAGTCACCGCGACAACAGGCGGAGAACAACCAGCCATTGTGAAGCGCTGCGAGCTTGCTGCAGCACCCTCGTGGTTACAGTTGGCGCCGTCTGGAGGAGAGCAAAGCGGGCTATCAAACGTTGTTTGTCAAGGTCTCCAACCCCGCGTTTTGGGCGAGTACCATACCCCATGAACTTCGCATGGTCCCTCTGCCGGCGGGTCTGGACGTGCTACGACTGCTCAGGCCGCAAATGCAAGTGTTGGACACCGATGGACGGGTTACGCAGGAGTTGCCCGCGGAGTATGCCTCGTTTATTGAGGAGCCTGTGCCTGCCGAAGGTGCTGCTGTGATGCGCTGGGGCAATATTGTCTGGGTCGGGCCTAAACATGTGCCTGAGCGAACGCTGACCCTTCGGCTTGCCTTCGGTAAGGCGGCGCCAAGCCCGCCGGGCTTCCAACCACTGCAAGTGACCGAGACGGATAAAGAGATTGTGGTGACGAATAGCTTTTATGAGGTCCGTCATTCCAAGGAGAAGCCCGGGAGTCTGATGAAGAGTATCGCGATTTCGGGCCGAAAAGCCGTGTTTGACAATTTCGTGATGAACGATCGGGTTTACAGGGCGGATATCGGAGGCTTTCTGCTTCGTAATGACCCGAACGCGACAGTTGAGGTCGTTCGAAAGACGCCGCTGCTTGCTCGAATCGTCGTCCGCGCACG
>JALGUK010000105.1 GCA_029820875.1 Candidatus Zipacnadia bacterium | reverse complement strand
ACCTGCCTGACGAACATCTGCGACAGTGCATAAAGAACAGCACCCAACAGTAGCATAGCCGGGCCGAGAAGCTGCTGTATGGACCCCCCTCCATAGACAGTGACGAACAATCCAACCACGCAAGTGACAATCCCCACCACCTCGCGCGGTGTCGGGCGCTCGCCCAGGAAGATGATGCCCATCACAATAGCGGATGGAACCGCCATGCGGGAAATCAGCGAGGCGACGGTAGGGTCGGTGATATGCAGGCCCCAGAAGCTCGCGACCGCCGAGACGGCGGTGACCCCACTCACCCAGGCGAAGGCCTTCCAATAGCGTGCAACCTGGTACCACGGCGTGGGCTTGCGCCGGAGAGCCAGGTAGGTGAACGCATATACCGTGGCGGAACCGAACCACAAGGGGACAAAAACTTCCGCCGGATAGACACGCAGCGCGTACTTCGCCGTGACGTAGTTGAGAGCCACAAAGGCCATAGCGGCAAATGCCAGGATGTACCCCTTGAAGGTTCCCGGAAGAGCCTGCAGACGAGCCTGCGCATGTGCTGCAGTGTTTGTAATCAGTGACATCAAAGTACCACTACTGCCCCGCATTCGTCGCAAATTCCCGCCCGGCCGCACACCGTAAGTTGCGCTCCACACCGTCCGCATCGGGCGTTAATGGGGGCCGCAAAGAGCTTCAGCGTCAGCTCCTTGCTTGCCTCCTTACAACGCCGGCGTATGCCGCGTCTGCGCTTGACGCGCTCCACTTCCGGCAGTCCGAGACTCAGTTGCGGCCTCGGCTGCTTGGGCCTCGACATGAGGGTTTCCTCCAAGGAAAATCTGCAAATCCGGCATGCGCGTAGTGGTTGCTTTCCCCACCGGTCCACGCTGCCCTTCATTTGTTGAAGGGAACAACGCCGCTGGTACAGAATCAATAGCCACAGCTTTTCAGACTGTGCAGCGTGAAAGACGCCCACGTTTTGCGGAGGGTGGTGCAAGCAATAACATGAAAGTGCTGGTAATCAGCGGTTCGGGATGGCTTGGCCACAACATTGTCAAGGGCCTCGTGCTCGAAGGGCATGACGTCCAGCTCATAAGCCGAGGCAGAGATGAGCGATTCCATATTCCATCGTCAGTACAGCGCATCCTCGCCGACCGGACGCATCCACGCTTTGAACGTGTGTTTCGGGACCTGAGGCCGGACGTAGTCCTGGATGTCATTCCCTCCGACGTCAATGTCACCCGCACTATCCTCGACGCATTCGCAGGACGGGTTGCGCAGTATATCCACTGCAGCTCAACCGGCGGCTATGCACCGCTTGCGCGAGTGCCCGGGCGCGAGAGCGATCCCTATCTCGCACCCGAACAGTTCGGCACGGGCTTTGGAAACAAGAAAGCGGTGGACGAACTCGCACTCCAGTACCATAACGAGGGCCGGATTCCTGTTACGATTATCAGGCCTACAAATATAATCGGCGCCGGGCTGGTGCCCATCGACATCTGGGGCGGGCGCAGTGCAGGCTTCTTGCAGCGAGTGGCCGACGGGAAACCGATTACGGTCCCCAACGACGGGCGTGCCCTCCTGCAGCCCGGGCATGTGGAAGATATCGCTGATGTCTTTGTACGGGCGGTAGGGAGAGAGGAGGCACTCGGACAAATCTACATCGCTTCGAGCAGCTACGCGCTCACCCTGCAAGCTTATGTGAACGTGGTCGCCGATTGCATCGGCACAGCCCCTCCAATCGAGTTCGCCCCGGCCGAGGAGCTGATTGCCCGATATGCTCCATCCGGCAAGCTGAGTCCCGCCGGCTTGAGGTTCCTGTGCGAACACATGTGCTTCTCCATCGCCAAGGCCCGCAGTCATCTCGGGTATGAGCCGCGCTATACCCCCGAGGAAGCTACTGAGGACGCCGTACGCTGGACCTTTGACTCGGGTCGGGTCCACAAATGACCCCTCAGCACTAAAGAACTTCCGGCAGTCGCCATTGGCGTGAGCGGAAATAGCGATACCCTGCAACCAGGACGGCCACTGAGATGAAGGTGGCGATGAGGAAGTATTTCGGCTCGGGCAGGCAATTCCCAATCATAACGCGCCTATAACTGTCGGCGAAAACGGCAATCGGATTGAGCATATACACGGCCATCAGTCGAGGATGACTGCGCTCCACGTATGAGACCATGTAAATGATGGGACTGACGTAAAACAGCGCCATCAGCGCCGCATTGACTGCGTATTCGGTGTCGTGAAAGAATGTGTGAAGAGGCGCGAGGAAGAAAGAAATACCCAACGTCAGCATGGTCTGCACGAGGATAATCACGGGCAAAAACAACAGCGTCGCGGAAACATCAACCCGCAATCCCACAAAGTAAGCAAAAAGGACGCCGAGCGAGAGGAGATAGTGAACCAGGTTCCCCCCCACGATTGCTATCGGCAACACCTCGCGTGGGAAGTATACCTTCTTTACGAGATCGCGGTGTTCCAGAACACATGTGCAGGATTGAACGAGGGAATTCTGAAAGTACAGCCAAGGCAACAGGGCACAGATGAGCTTGACCGAGTAATCAGGCTCGCGGATTAGGCGGACGCCGTACTTGAAAACCAACGTGAAAACAACCATCATCAAAAGCGGCGTCAGCAGCGACCAGAAAAAGCCGAGGAACGAGTTGCGGTAACGGACCTTCAGGTCGCGCGAAATCAGCGCCCGCACCAGCTCTCTTCGATGCCAGACTTCTACAATGCTCTGCCACACTACGTTGTCACCCTGGTTGCTCTGTGGATTCTTCACGCGCGGCTTTAAGACGTGGACAATGCCTGTTTCCCCTGACATGCACAATGCTCCTTCTGCCACTCATCCGGCCGCACCTACAGCACATCGGTTTCCGTATACACCGCCCTGATGACCTCCTCAGCCGTCGTCATCCCGCTGTTTATCTTCTGGAGGCCGTCATCGCGCAGGGTGTACATCCCGCCTTTGATGGCTACAGCGCGCAGGTCCGCAGCCGAAGCACCGGACATTATCAAATGGCGGATATCGTTATCCATCGTCATCAGCTCGAAAATGCCGACTCGCCCGTAGTATCCGGTATTGCGGCAGTGGGCGCAACCCTGTCCACGGTGGAACGTCATCCTGGTGGCATCCTCCTCGGAAAGACCAAGCTGCTTCAGTTCCACTGGGTGCGGCGTATACTGACTCTTACAGCGTGTGCATATCTGGCGGACGAGCCGTTGCGCGAGCACGCCGATTACCGAAGATGCTATAAGGTACGGCTCTACGCCCATGTCCATCAGGCGCGTCACAGCACTCGGGGCGTCGTTGGTATGAAGCGTGCTCAGAACAAGATGACCGGTCAGAGATGCGCGGAAGGCCATCTCCGCAGTGTCCAGGTCGCGGATTTCGCCCACGAGGATAACGTCTGGATCCTGCCGGAGGATGGAGCGGAGCGAAGTTGCGAAATCCAGCCCGATCTTGTAGTGTACCTGGCTCTGGTTGATGCCTTCAACCTGGTATTCGATCGGATCCTCCACGGTTACAATGTTCTTTGTATCCGACTTCACCCGCTGCAAGGCGGCATATAAAGTCGTACTTTTGCCGCTGCCGGTCGGCCCTGTTACCAGAATCATTCCCTGGGGCGCCGTCACGAGGCGTTCAAACTGGGCGAGGGTATTGCGCAGAAAGCCGAGTTGGTTCAAAGACACCAGCACCTGGCTTTTGTCCAGCAGCCTCAGGACGACCTTCTCCCCGAAGAATGTGGGGAGGCTCGACACGCGAAGGTCAACCACCTTATCGCCCGCGGACGCCTGGAAACGTCCATCCTGCGGCAGGCGCCGCTCGGCGATGTCCATGTTGGCCAGAATCTTCAGGCGCGCCGCGACGACTTCCTGCATATCCTTGGGCAGCTCGAAAACCTTGTGCAAAATGCCGTCAATGCGGTAGCGTATGGTCAGATTGTGTTCCCTCGGCTCAACGTGGATATCGCTCGCCCGCGCATCAATGGCCTTCTTGATTATCGTGTCCACGACCTGAATGACCGGCCGCTGGTCCACCATCTGGACTATCTCGTCGCTTGCGTCGGCAAGCAACTCGGTTTCGGCGAGGGGCCGCGACGTGTCTACCACTGCACCTGAGATCGGGATTGTATCACGCGCCTGGACGGAATAGTATTCGTCAATGGCTCTCCGAAGCTCGTCCTCGTCTACTTCGATCGGCTCAACCTTGCGCCCGGTACGTGTGCGCACCTCATCCATCGCGAAAACATTGGTGGCGTCGGACATGGCGACTACGATGCGATCATCGCTCATGGCGATGGGCAGGACGAGGTGCTCCTCCGCCACATTCCGAGGAATGCTGCGAATAGCCTCGGGATCAATCCGGTAGTTCGCGAGACTCTCCTTCTTACCCCGCTCAGCCTCGAGCGCCTCCGCCACTTGTCCGAGGTCCTGCGCCGTGACGAATCCCAGGCGCATGAGCGCCTCGGTCAACGGGCCGCCCATATTGGTCTGCATGTGCCTGGCGCGTTCAAGTTGCTGGTCGGTGATGACTCCGCGCGAAACTAGCACCTGCGCAATACGCTCATCGGAAATAGCCATTGCAACCACTCCATTGCATCAGCCGTTGACACATATTCTACTGACAGCCTATAATACCACCCACAAGTCGGCGGGATGACGCGGCAGTTCCAAGCAGCCTCCCCGAATTACCTTGCAAAAGCAGGCAACGGAGCCAGATACTATGCCCGCTCCTGCATCCAAACGACAGGAACAGGAAGCCAAGCGGCTGCGCGCGGCGGGTTCGCGCCTGCTGCGTGCCCGCAAGCTCAAACCCGCGGTCAAGAAGTTGCAACAGGCCGCTGACCTCATGCCTCAAGACCTGACAACCCGTATCAACCTCGGCACCGCTTACTATCTCACGGGGCAGCCTCGCCTTGCCATTGACCAGTTCACTGAAGCGGCTCGCATTGATTCCGAGAATCCGACCGTTCTTTTGAATCTTGCCGCCGCGAAGAACGCCGTAGACGACAGCAGCGGCGCCATCGAAGCGCTCGAGAAGGCCCTTGCTATCAATCCCAAGCATCCGGATTGTCATTACAACCTCGCTGTCGCATATCTGGCGCGTAATGAGCGCGAGAGATGTTTCCAGGAATTAGGCAAGGAGCTGCAGATAAACCCCGACAACCGCAACGCATTGCAGCTCTTGTATCAACTCATCGGCGACCCGGAGGCGACACCAGTCTCTGACCAATTGCCCTTGTCCAACCCCGTCATCCGTACCCGCAAAGCATGGTGGCGAAGGTGGTTGCTATGGTTGGTGGCGCTGGCAGCAGGTCTGCTCGTGGCATACTTCATTGAGCGAAGCCGATGAGCCACGCCCACGGGCATATCGTTCGCCCACCCCGAACCAATTCCTCCTGCGAGCCACAGGGAAGGCGCTGCGTCAACAGCCCACCAACGCCGAAAAGGAGGAATCCATACCCCCGGCGCCTAATTGCCATTTGTTCTCGCAGATATTCGCCGCAGGGGACAAGTCCTGCATGATTGACATTCCATACGGAGGAGAAATACATTGCGAAAACCTGTTATCGCCGGCAACTGGAAGATGAACAAAACGGTGGACGAGACCACGGCCTTTATCGAGCAGTTTCGCCCGCTGGTGGAGGGCGTTGAGAACGTGGAGATTCTCATCGCCCCGACATTCGTATCTCTACATGCCGCCGGAAACGCCCTCGCGGGCAGTGCCATCGGCCTGGCGGCCCAGAACATGTTCTGGAAGGAGAGCGGCGCATACACCGGCGAGATTGCTCCGCCCATGCTCAAGGCCGTCGGGTGCCGGTACGTTATCATCGGCCATTCAGAGCGGCGCGCTCGCTTCGGCGTGCCTGAGCCTGAGCTGACCGGGGACCTGCTCAAGGTCTTCGGCGACAACGACGCCACCGTCAACCGCAAGGCCCATGCGGCCTTCGAGTTCGGGCTGACGCCGATTATCTGCGTCGGCGAGACGCTCGATGAGCGCAA
>JALGUK010000104.1 GCA_029820875.1 Candidatus Zipacnadia bacterium | reverse complement strand
ATCGCCTCGGAGATGCCAGAGAAGGTTACGGCTTATATCACGGTCATCCGTGACGGGCGGTTGGCGGAGATTTCGGTCTGCAATTTCATCGGGTCGAAGGTCAACCATAACAGTCTGCTGCTCGCGATGCTGCCGCTGATTGCGTTTTTTAAGGGGCACCCGGGCGTCTCGGACGTGGTTACCACGCCGTTCCTTCTGATGACCGGCCTGACCGTTGTCGCCGCGGCGAGTCTCGCCCGACGGCGCCTGGATCGCTGGCAAGGCGTCGCATTCGTCGGCATGTATGTGCTGTTGATATTGGTGGCATATTATGCAGGCTTAGAAGCACCCGGTGTGGGGCCCCATGCCATTTGACATTGCCGCCGTTTCCGGTCTGATGACGATGGAGTAGGAGGGCTGAGGATTGTTAGACATCGCGTTCATTCGCAGCAACCCCGACCTCGTGCGTGAGGCCATTCGCAACCGGGGAATGGACCTGGACATCTCCCCTATCCTTGAGGCCGACAAGCGACGTCGCGATTTGCTTTATCAGACGGAGCAGAAGAAGGCCGTCCTTAACGCAACATCGAAGCAGATCAGCGAGCTTAAGAAGGCCGGCGAAGATGCCAGCGACAAAATTGCCGCGATGCGGGAGTTGTCTGACGAGATTAAGGAAGCCCAGAAAAAAATCCGCGAGGTAGAGCAGCAACTACAGGCGTTGCTGCTTGAGGTGCCTAACATACCGGATCCAAGCGTTCCCGTGGGAACCGATGAAACGGACAACATCGTCATCAGAACCGTGGGCAAGCCGAGGGATTTCGGTTTTGAGCCTCTCCCCCACTGGGAGATAGGCGAGAAACTCGGTATCCTCGACTTTCCAAGTGCTGCCCGCATCGCCGGCGCTCGCTTTGTAGTCGGTAGAAGAGCAGGTGCTGCGCTCGAGCGCGCTCTGGTCAACTTCATGCTTGATGTACATACGCGCGAGCACGGGTATACGGAGATACTGCCGCCGTTTCTGGCCAATGCGCGGAGCTTGATCGGGACCGGGAACCTCCCAAAATTCGAACAGGACATGTTCAAAACACGCGAAGGCTTTTATCTTATCCCGACCGCCGAGGTCCCCCTGACCAATCTCCACCAGGACGAAATCCTCGACGGCGATCTGCTTCCGCTTTACTACACGGCCTACTCTCCTTGTTGGCGCGCCGAGGCAGGGGCCGCCGGCCAGGAGTCGCGCGGTATCATCCGCCAGCATCAGTTCAACAAGGTGGAACTGATGAAGTTCACACGACCGGAGGATGCCCCGGTCGAACTCGAAGCTCTGCTGCATGACGCGGAGGACATCCTCACACGTCTTGAGTTACCCTATAGAGTCGTCTCCCTGTGCACCGGCGACATCACGTTCGCCTCCGCGAAGACGTACGACATCGAAGTGCACTTCCCGGGCATGGGGCGATATGTCGAGGTGTCATCCTGCAGTATGTACGGGGAGTTTCAGGCCCGGCGGGCCAATACCCGGTACCGTCCGGACCCGGAGAGCAAACCGAAGTTCGTACACACGATGAACGGCTCGGGGCTGGCGGCCGGGCGCACCCTCGCAGCGTTGCTTGAGAACTACCAGAGAAACGACGGCACCGTGGCGATTCCCGAGGCTCTCAGGCCGTATATGGGCGGAGTTGAGGCGATTGATGCGCCGATTGGAGGAATGGACCAGTGACAGCTACAGCGCTTGTACTCACGCTCCTTCTCAACGGTCAGCCGTTCCCTACTCAGCCCGCCCCGTTCCTCAAGGATGGGACCGTCATGGTCGGATTTCGAGACCTGGCCCGCGGGCTTGGAGCGACTGTTACACATGACGAGGCCACAGGCAGCGTCACCGCCCGCAGAGGAGCGACGGTTGTGCAGCTAAGTATCGGCGCCCAAGAAGCGTTTGTCAACGCGGAATTGGTCCAACTCCCTACCGCCTCCACTCTCGTCGACGGGAGCCTCGCTGTGCCGTTGCGGTTCCTGGCCGAAGCGTTCGACGCATCTACAGAGTATGATAAGGATGCCAACACCGTCAAAGTGACACTCCCTGCGGAACCGACACCGGCCCCCGTCAAGCTTCAGGCTATATTGCAGGCTCCAGCGGAATTCGCCGATCGGACGGTTATTGTCAGCGGTGAATACCGTGGATGGCGGCCAAGTTCGTTCGCACCGGCCACATCTGCAGGACCGCCTGTCACGCGGAGCGATTGGGTACTCCAAGACGAAACGGGCGAAATCTACTGCACGGTTACAAACAACGTCGAGACGCCGTTCCCACTCCTTCCTACCGAGAACATGGGGCGCCGAATCGTTGTGCAGGGACGTGTGGCGATCGCGACCTCGGCGGAGCCGTATCTGCTTGTGGAGGGCATTCACACCCTCAAGGGCGTTGACGGCATTGTGTGCATGCTCGCGACGAACAAGGAAACGTATGGGCCGGGAGAGACCATATACCTGCGGCTTATGATAAAGAATCCGTTTGATAAGGACATGCAGGTTCCCGCCGGGGACGGTATACAGTTTATAGTGGAACGCGACGGGCAGGAGGTAAAGCGCTGGTCTCCGGCAGTATCAACTGCATCGCCTGTGGGCGCGGAGTTCCAGCTTTCCGTAGGGAAGAAACACATCGTCGAAGGGGAATGGGACCAAACCGATATGGAAGGCAGGGTGGTTCCCGCCGGGATGTATCGAATCCGAGCACTTGTCGGTCCACGGCTGCATTCTTACCCTCGTACCATTCGGCTTGGCCGCTAAGAGAGCGGTGTGAAATGGGAGACGCGGGTCAGGAATCGGTTTCTTCGAATTCGCGTCGCCGGGTCGCTATTGGGGCGGCTCTCGCCGCAATTGCAGTTGGTGCAGTGCTTGTTGCGGGCTATTATGGTTGGCCGAGACTGCGGAAGGCCGCGCATCAGGTCGAATGGATGCGACGCCGCATCCAGAGCCGGACAACACCGCCCGTTCGGAAAAAGGTCGTGGCCGGTAGGACGGGTATCAGGCTGTCCTCGATACTTGTCGCATGCGATATTAGCCCGGAAGGGCGTCCCCTCCACCCCACCTCGGTCGTGCCGGCAACAGCGTGCACAATCTACATCTTTTTTGACTACAGTGGAGCCCGAAAAGGCGATACAGTGACGTCCGACTGGTTCCTGAATGGGCGATACCAGCCTGTTAAAACGGTGCCGGTGGAGTTGCCGCCCGGGGAAGGCCATGGCCATCTGCAATTAAAGCTGAGTAAAGGAGAGACATTACCCGCGGGTCGCTATCGGGTGGATCTGATCTTCGAGGATGCCGTTGTCGGCTCAGTGGATTTCACGGTGGATAGGCCTCGGCGTCGCTGGTAGAAGAAACAATAAGAAGCCGCTGCATTTCAGGGTGGTCGGCGGGGGGTACGACCACACCTTGTTTTGCAGCGGCTGCTCTCTTGCAAGTCATTTGCTTTGCGCGTCAACAAGAGAGCTTGGAGGCCTCCATTAGTTCTAACAATTGGGCGGTTGCGGGTGTTCCCATTACCTGATTGATTAGACCGGGACAGATTGCGTGTCTTGTGTGCTGTTCGTGAACGCAAGAGGTGCAGGCTCGCCTTAACCTCGAGTCTTGTGCAAGGGTATTTACAACAATAATGGGAAAATATTACTATTATCTGCAGTTCTGTCTGCTAACGAGCCAAGCCGCTCAGGATATCAAGAATTCTGGACAAGTCCTCGGTCGAACGGAATGATATGCTGATAGTTCCGCTTCCGTCCGCCCGTGCGCGGATTCCTGTCTTTGTGCCCAGCGCCTGCTGAATTATCTCCTTAGCCTCTGAGAGAAACGGATCCGGGCGTGTCTCGACTCGCTGCTCTTTTGTGCGTTCATCGTCTCTTTCCAGGAGCTTGCGGACGAGACGCTCGGTGTCTCGGACCGTCAAACCCTTCTCTTCCACATCTCGCCATACTTGGAGCAGTTCAGCCTCGCGCCCAAGCAACCCTAACAGCGCCCGCCCATGTCCTTCACTGATTCGCTGATTGATGATGCTCTCTTGGACGACGTCAGGCAGGTTCAGCAATCGAAGGCAATTCGCGATTGCAGCCCGGCTCTTCCCGACTTGTTCCGCGATCTCAGCCTGCGTGAGATGGAAATTTTCGATGAGAACGCGGTAGGCGCGGGCAGCCTCTATGGGGTCAATGTCTTCGCGTTGCAGGTTCTCAATCAGCGCGATCTGTAATGATTGGGCATCCGAAAAACCGCGCACTGTGCAGGGCACTGAACGCAGCCCGGCGCGTTTGGCGGCTCGCCACCGGCGCTCGCCCGCAACGATTTGGTAGCGATCATCGACCTTCCGCACGATTAGGGGTTGGAGTATCCCGTGAGCCTCGATGGAAACAGTCAGTTCCTCGAGGCTCTCCTCCGGGATGTTCGTGCGAGGCTGATAAGGATTAGGGTCTATCTGGTCCACTGGAATATCAAGCACCGGCTGAGACTCTTGTAAAGCGCTTGCAGGTATGAGATCATCAAGGCCTCGTCCTAAAGCTCGTCTCGGCAATTCCCAGCACCTCCATTGTAAGTCGGCGATAAGCCCGGGCGCCTTTGCAGGTCGGATCATACAAAGAGACGGGGAGACCATAGCTTGGTGCCTCCGCCAGCCTGACATTGCGAGGCACCTTGGTCCTGAAGACCTTCCCGTGGAAGAAGGAGGACACCTGAGAAGCAACCTCCCGTGAGAGGTTGGTACGTCGGTCGTACATGGTCAACACTACGCCGGCTATCTCCAGGCGTTGGTTCAGATCCCGTCTGACAAGGTGTACTACGTTCATTAACTGAGTCAGTCCCTCGAGCGCATAATACTCGCACTGGATAGGAATTATAACGGATTCCGCAGCAGCCAGGCTGTTGATGGTGAGGAGCCCAAGCGATGGGGCAGTGTCGATTATGATTAGGTCATACTCTTGCTCCAGGGGACTGAGGATTCTCTTAAGCCGCATCTCCCTTGCCATAGCTGACGCCAATCGAATTTCGGCCCCCGCCAAGTTAATAGTAGCAGGAAGCAGTCGCAGACCACGGACACGGGTGTCGATGATGAGCTCAGATGGGAGGGGTGAATCGCCGTCCCCGGGTTCCGCTACGAGAAGGTCGTAAATGCAGCGGGATAAACCGGCGCGGTCGACTCCCAGTCCACTTGTTGCATTGCCCTGGGCGTCGATATCGACCAAGAGTGTCCGTTTCCCCATGGCTGCGGCATAGGACGAGACATTGATGGCCGTGGTGGTTTTGCCTACGCCGCCCTTTTGGTTGACTATGGCGATAGTACGCGCCAACGGCAGCCCTCCCTTCCCTGATAACCAGCGCCGTAAGAGGCCATAGGAACAAAGGTCCAGCCGCTTGTCATGTGAAAGTGGATGTTCGCCGCCCGGCAGGATGATTCCTGCTACTAATTACGCAAGTAGAAATGTTGGCTGCGACCCAGCTTTAGCCTGTGCGCGATGCACGCTCTTGCCAAAGAAACAACGGTGTCAGCGGAGACGAACGACCCATGCTGCGACAGGAAGATCGAGACCGAGTTCGAGCTTCAGAGGTGCGCCGACGGCGCGTGAACGCGTCTCAGAGAGGGCAGGGAGGGTCGGAGGCTTGTCGAGTGGTCGCCAACACAAGCAGGCACCGCCTGGGCGAACAAATGGCAAAGCAAGCTTAAGCGTACGACCAAAGGAGGCAACAGCACGACAGATCGTCAAGTCGAAAGCCCCCTGGAACTCGGCTGCGCGCGCGAGGCTCTCCGCCCGTCCCTGAATGATTGTGACATCCAGCCCTAACTTCCGAGCACAGTGTTCGAGAAACAGAACGGCCTTGGCTCGAGCTTCGATACACGTGATACCCAGGGTCGGAAGAATGGTCAGAAGGGGAAGCGATCCGGCTCCACTACCGGCTCCAATATCGAGAATGTGGGTGAGGGAGGAGCGGGCAACAAACGTGGAAGGAGCGGGCAACAAACGTGGATAGACGTAACGTAGGAACGACCAAGTGGCGACACACCTCGAGAGGGTCGGTAAACCCGCTCACGTCTGTAGCCGGGGACCACCTCGCCACCTCATTGCAATACTGCACCAAAATAGTAAGCGCATCGGGACGCATAGACGTTGGAACAGGCGACAGCTCTGCTTCAAGGACAGCACGCAACCGAGATGTCGAGGCGGCATGTTTCACGTGAAACACCTGCAAATAGCAATCATTGAAACCATTTATTATAAGCTATTACAAAGTAAAGCGGCAATACTTGGCACAGACCTTTACACCAGTGATATAGCAGGGTAAACTGAACATATGTGGATTATAAACCAGTC
>JALGUK010000103.1 GCA_029820875.1 Candidatus Zipacnadia bacterium | reverse complement strand
ACCGGAATGCGGGCATGTAGTCCCCGCCCTCGAGGATAACTGCGGCAAGATACGCCCCGGCAATCAGCAGCAGAAGCATCTCCGGGTCCGAACGCCTCCGCAAACCGATAAGCAGCAGCGGCGCCAGCGCTACAGGAAGGCCGAAGTAAGTAGTGGCGTATTGATGGACATACTTGGCCCCTCGCAGCCACAGCGCCGGCGAGATGCCTCCGACCTTCGCATAAAACGTGTTAGGCAGCAGAAAACCGTAGTACGCATAGCGGAACGCGACATGCGCTCCCACGATGGCAACAAAGGCGGCCAGCCATAAAGTCCGCCGCCCGGTGGAATGCCCGCGCGCAAGCAGCAGGCGGTAGACGAGCGCGCCGGCAAATACTGCAATATCACGGCGGACCACGGCATTCGCTTCGGCTCTTTGTGCTCGAGAATGAGCAGGTAGGCGGCCGCGACCACAAGGAATGTGAACAGAGGCGTCTCCATTCCGCTCAGTGTCCAGGCGGCGAACGGCCCGTTGACGGCCAGAAGGGCGACAGGAAGAATCGCGAAGAAGAGGGTGTGGTTTTCAAGTTTGCGGTAAAGCAGCGGACAAATGACCATTGCCCCGGCGCTTGCTGCCAGGCCGAGGAATCGCGCTGTCTCAATTACCGGCAGGCCCACCTTCACTCCAAGCCCGAGGATGAGCACCCACAGGAAACAGGTATATCCTTCCACGCGTTCGCCCGGGTTGAAAACGAGGCCGTGGCCGTGCCCGAAATTCTCCGCGTAGCGGAAGATGATGTAGGCATCCTCGTCGGTGGAGTTGAAGTAGAGGAAATGCAGCACCGCAAGAATGACGCCCACTACGATGTACCAGACGAGTTCCCGTTTGCCGGTGAGCCACAGAAGCCCCCATACGAGGGCCGCCGCGATGTAAGCCAAGACCATCATGGTGAGAGTCATGGCTGGTCATTTCGCTCTGTATCCGCTGATTCCTTCGGGTTGCAGGACGCTCAGGCCGCCGCGACGAATGTATATAACATGGCCGTGGCTGAACCATCATCGCTGACGGAGCACCGCCCGTGATCATCCGCGTATCGGAAAGTACTCTCAGAGGGCGGCGGTGGGACCCTGAGTACTGGGATCCGCGGTTTGAGACCCTTGTTCGTGAGCTTCGCGAAGGGCCTTTTCCGTTGATTCGCCTCGGCGACACTCATCCGTTTCTCACGTACGGCGCCATTGTCGTGGGGCAAAAGCGGCCTCAGCTTGATGAAGGCGTTCTGTACATAGATACAGCGAACATGCGTCCTACGGGCCTGGAGTTCCCCGACCACGGCGCGTATGTACCGCAGGACTCCCAGTGGGACCAGCCGCGCCACCGTAGACCAACCGGCGACCGTGGGGTGCTATGTGGACATCATCCGCCAGGAGCGCCTTAATCCATTCTATCTGGCGGCGTTTCTTAAGTGCCGCTTCGGGCAAGGACAGATTGAACGCTTGAAGTGCGGCGTCGGGCCGGTGAACCTTAACTTCGACGAGGTGCGTTCAATTCTCGTTCCCGAGCCGCCGGAGGAATTCCAGCGGCGCGTCGAGACATCATACCGGTTCGTGATGCTCAGCCACCGGCGGGCATTGGCAGAGACATACGAGACGGCGATTGAGTCCACGCAGGCCCTGCTTGCCCGCGAATTGCGCCTCTTGGAAAAGGCGCTCACGACGGCTGATGTGGGGTTCTATGCTCCCGCTGAAGACGATGACGCAGCCTTGGAGGATGCCGCTGATGCAGGGGAGTGACGTAGTGGCATGGAAGCAAGTGGACGATGAGATTCTTCGCTGCGGTCAGAATGACATGTGTAAGGAAAGGAAGTGATGGACATGTGCGACACCGACGTGAGGCGCGAAGTCGTCGGGGAGCCGCCGGGCGGACGGCCGTACTCGCCGGCCGTAAGGGTCGGCAACTTAATCTTCGTATCAGGTCAAGTCGCCTTGGACCCCGACACCGGCGAGGCCGTCCGCGACAGCTTCGAGGCGCAGGTGCGCCGGGTGATGGACAACATCAAGCACATCGTGGAGCAGGCGGGGTCCTCAATGGCGGACATCGTTAAGACAACTGTTTTCCTCACGGACATGGGGAAATTCGCCGAGATGAATGAGATATACAGCTCGTACTTCGAGAAGGGCCCGCCTGCTCGAAGCACCGTGGAGGTCAGTGCGCTGGCGCTCGGGTTTGATGTGGAAATCGAGTGCATCGCATTTGTAGAAGACTAAGCCGACGAACTGAGAGGCCTACCTATGCACAGCCGACGCTTCCTTGTGTTGGAATGGTGTTGCGCGGTCGCCCTGCTTCTCGCCTCATGGTCCCAGGGTGCCGAGATACCGCGGAACCTGCTGCCTTACGGCGACTTTGAGACCAGGGGCGCAAACGGGGCGGTCGAGGGCTGGACCGTTGAAGACTGGGCGGGATGGAGCGACGCAGCCGCTGAGGTTACCGGAAAAGCCTGGGTCGGCAAAGGCTGCCTGCGCATGACCGCAAAGGTCCCGATGGCGGACCTGGTGTGCTACTCGCCCGCCGTGACCATCCCGCGCGGCGAACCGCTTCTCCTTACGGCATGGTATAGAACCGATAAGGACCCGCGCGCGCAGCTTACGCTGGTGACATTCCGTGAGGGGTTTGCCCAGACCCGTTGGGCGACGCCTCCGGTGCTCGCTACAGTGAAAACGCTCCCTCCCAGCAATCGGTGGCGGGCCGTTGCGCTGCGTGTCGAGGCGTCCGATGCAGCGCATGAGGCAGTGGCGTTGATTCGCATCGGCCGGGAGGGCGCCCTTAGAATTGACGATGTCCGCCTGACGACTGCGCCGCGTGGGAGCACCGTTGAGTTTGCGGAAGCGGGCGATGTCCTGAAGCTTCCGGATGTTCGTTCGGCGAAGCTGCGCATCGTTGGGTCGCCGACGGCCAAGGCGAAGCTGATGCTCGTCGCCGAGTGGGGCGATGGACGTACGTCAACGCAGGAGACATCGCTGGAGCGCGTGCGGTCCGACAATGAAACGATACAGGTCCAGTACAAATGCCCTGCCCGGGAGGAGCACCGCGTACAGGCTCTTCTGCTGGCGGAGGACCAGCGCACGATTCTGGCCGAGGCGACCTACCACGCTCCGGCGCTGATGTCTCCCCGCTTCACCCTCCCGGCGGTCCGACCGTACATCTTCGCCGGTTTCCCGATTGACGAAGCGCAGCTCTCTGTGGACGTCGCGGCCGGGGAGCAACTGCGTCGTCAGCTCTCACTGGAGGCATCGCTGCACCGGGCGCGGCTACTCGAGGGGGGGCAGGAGCCGCGCGAGGGCAGGTCCCAGGCACGTGACAACGTCCGGGCGCCCCTTGAACCACGGAATCTTCTGCGCCTTCGGGTCGGTGATCTGCCCGAAGGCAATTACGAGACTACCATTCGGCTCAAGCGCGGGAACGACGTTGTGCAGCAGGTGGAACTGCCGCTGAGCAAACTGGGCGCACGCCCGTGGGAAGTGCCTTTCGATGCCCGCGGGAATCTGATTGCCGACGGTTTGCCGTTTTTCCCGATAGCCATCCACGACGTCAACACGCCGGAAGCACTCACGCGGGTCAGCGAAGCCGGGTTCAATACCGTCATCGTGCCGACCGTGTACGCGAGCACGGCTTTTGCCGACCATGCCGAGAAACTGGGGCTTAAGCTTGTCGTGCGTGCGGAATCAGTTGATACGAACCGATGGCTGCGTCTGCTGTCCAAGTTCGGTAGACACCCGGCCTTGCTGGCTTGGGGCGCGATGGACAGCCCCGACAACGTTCCCGTCCCACCGGATCAGTTCCGCGCACTTTATCAATTCATAACGCAATCCGACCCTTACCACCCGGTCTCATGCGCGCCAGGGTCCGCCGAGGGTGTTTGGGACTATGGCGCCGCGGCGGATATCATCGTTGTGAACCGATACCTGATTCCGCACTCGAAACTGAGCACCCTCGCACGGGAGATTGCTCTGGCGAAGGCGGCCGTGCACGGCGAAAAGCCTGTGTGGGTGGGCATCCAAGCCTGCCCGCGCCCGGGTGTGCCTGCCGAGGCTGCAGAGCGTATCCCCCTCCCCTCCGAGTACCGATGCCTGGTATATCTTGCAATTGTCAGCGGTGCTCAGGGCCTGGGAACGCTCGTTTATCACATGCCCGAGAGCCGCAACGGCCCGGCCTTTACCCTCCCGGATGACGCGCCGGAACTTTGGCAGGAGGTGAAGGCCGTAAATGGTGAGCTTCGTTTCTGGATTCCGGCCCTGGTTGCCCCGGGCAATCCTCAACAGCCTCGCGTGGATGCAGAAGGAGTCAACGTCTTGCTCAAGCGAGAGGCTAATCAGCTTGTACTTTTTGCCGTCAACAGCAGCGACCTCCCGAGGTCTGCCACCATCGTGATACCGGGGGTCGGTAGCTGCACCGCGAAGGCACCGTTTGAAGACCGTTCACTGGAGGTCGGAGACGATGGGACGCTCGAGGACGATTTTGAACCTTACGGGGTGCATGTCTACACATTGCCCCTGCCGAGTGCCTGAGTAACGCAATTTCCGACATGGTGTGGCGGTACTCCTTGACTTTCGTCGGCCCGCTTACTATAATGGACGCGTTGCTGATTAACGGGAGGGAAATAGTTAGTGGATCGCCTATGGGCGCCCTGGCGGATGGCGTACATTCGGGAGGAACATTCCACCGGGTGCATTTTCTGTGAGGCGCCCAAGGGGAACGACGAGGAAAACTTGATTCTTCATCGCGGCGAGCGATGTTTCGTAATGCTCAATGCGTTTCCTTACAGTAACGGCCATTTGTTGATTGCTCCTTATGAGCACGTGGGCAATCTGGAAGATATACCGACTGCCACACTCACCGAAATGATGGCAGCCACTCAGATGTGCGTCCGGGCTTTGAAGGAGTCACACGCGCCCGACGGATTCAACATCGGTATGAATATCGGCCGTCTCGCCGGAGCGGGCATTGAGGAGCACATCCACCTGCATGTTGTACCGAGGTGGGGGGGCGATACCAACTTCATGCCCGTTATATCCAATACCAAGGTGATGCCGCAATCGCTGGATGCGTGCCGCGAAGTTCTTGCGGCTACACTATCGCGATTGGTTTCCGGATGATTGTGATGTCGCCGTCTCTGGTCGGAACCCGCAGAATGCGCGCTATCGCGCTCCGGCAGATTCGTATACAGGAGCGCTAAAGGGGGCAGCAGGCGTGGACCGCAAACTTGCACTCCTCACGATTATCCTCGCAGGTCTTCTCTGTAGCGCCGCGTTGAGCCAGGCGCAGGGGGTCAGAGTCCTTCAGCCAACCGAAGGGGATACGGTTCGCGGCGTGGTCAAGGTGATAGGTGAAAAGCCCCATCCGGAAGAAGGGTATATGACCCTCAGCATCCAAAGCCCCACCGGCCAGCGGGAATTCATCGGCGCCACCGTTGCGCCGTTCACTCTGAAGTGGGACAGTCGCGCGCGGACCTCGAACGGCGAGCGACGCTTCCCGGACGGCCGTTACGAGTTGGAGGTGACGGGCCACAGCGACAGTGGTGATACCATCGGAGAAAGCACCGTCAACGTGACCGTAGCCAACAACGTCGAGGACCCGGCTGTTGAGGGCGGTGTGACTTTGCGCTATAAGTTCGCGCGCAACGACCGCATGGTCTACAGACTCGATGGTCGCTGCTTGTTGCGAGTGGCAGAGGATAAGGACATCAAGTCCAGGGACGCCATGAAGAAGTATGCCGCCGAGCAGCGAATGGCCTTGGCCCAACAGCAAAAGATGCAAATGACGTACCTGGAGCTGACATCGGATGTCCAGTGGGCTCAAACAGTCATCGGGCTTGTTGAAGGCGGTGGAGGCATGGTCCGCTACACGCTTAGTAACGGCTGGTTGGACTTCGGAACGGGCGTGCCGCAGATGATTCCCCGCCTTGGCAAGACATTTACGCTGCTGGTGCGACCCAACGGAAAGCAAGAGCCTAAGCGACCTGATGCCCCCACGCTCACATGGGCCGACCAAATTCTGCTGGTGGAAGCCACCTCGCTTAAGCCCGGCGATCACTGGGATAGCACCATCGGGTTTGTTCCTCACGACATGGTCTATCCGGAGCCGGACGCTTCCGGCGCCAAGTTCGTGAGGGCACGCAACACGCTCGAAGGCTTCGAATGGCACAGCGGTTACAAATGCGCGCGAATCCGCAGCACGTTTCACTATGATGGACCCGTGACTCTGACAAACGGCTTCCGCTTCAATACCAAGATGAGCGGCGAACGGACCACTTACTTCGCATACGAGCAGGGCAAGATTATTGCATTCACCGAGCGCTTGGAGCATGAGTTCGAGCTTCCCGCGACCGGCGCGGTTGGTGGCGCGATTCCCGGCACGCCTGGAGTCCCCGGCGCAATCGGTCCTGCCGGCGGGGGAATGCCTGCCGGCCTTCCGGGTGCGGAGATGCCGTTTGGTTTCGGCGGTGCGGTACCTCCTGGAGGACTTGGCCCAGGTGCGGTGCCTCCGGGTGGGCTGGGACCGGGGGTGATGCCCCCTGGAGGAGGGCCGATGCCTCCTGGTACGGGTGTGCCCGGCGTCGAAGCGGTTCCGGGAGTCCCCGGGATTCCAGGAGCTGGAGGGCCGCCGGTGCCCGGTGGACTGGTGCCGGGCGGTGCGGTGGGTCCGGTACCTGGAGTGCCCGGCGCGGGTGCTCCGATGCCCGGTGCCATACCGGGTGTACCTGGTGGCGGCCCTGGGCCTGGGATGGGCGGTACGACGGGTTATCAGCAACTTCCGGCCAAGCCGCTCAAGTTCAAGCTGATTGTCTATCATGATGTCGCTCCCGTACAGTCCGCCGCTCAGACCAGCCGGCGCTCAGCAGCGAGGAGGCCCGCCAGTGCCGTAGCGCCGGTAGATGTTCGTACCGGCCAGTGAATATCCGACGCTGCGAAGTGTTTTTCGAGCCCGCTGCCCGATTAGGCCGGCGGGCTCGATCGTTGTTCGGCGTTTGTGGGGGTGATGTTCAGCGGTGTTTGGGATTCCAGAGCGAGGGACGTAGGTCCTGGCTCACACGTCCGGCGGCGAGAGCTCGCGCATCAACAATGCCGACCAGTTCGTGCGTATTGCCCGCTTTCCCTCCAAGTGACGGGACAGTTCAGGGCACGGGCGAGACTGGCACCCCGTCAACCCTCACCTCGGTGCCGCCCATAAGCCCCGCAGATGCTTGTCCTCCCTTGGGCTTGCGCACCACTGCGAGCTGCGCATGAGCGGATACTCCAGCGGCTTGAAGGTCGGTGGGGCCGTCGAAGGCGTATAAGATTACATCCTCCTGCCCGGTCTTGTCCGTCACGCGCACGCCGAGCATCGCGTCGTCGTCAGCCACCAGCTCGGCCTGTAGCGCGGGCGCCTCCGGGGTCGGGTGCGGCACCAGCAGCGTCACAAACAGCTCCGGCGGCGGCCCGGTCTTCTCGTAGACAGCCGTCGGTATCGCCCGGTGATTCTGGCGCGGAATCCAGCCCTGCACCGGGTTCTCCTGCCCCTTTACCATGCGCAGCGTCAGGCCGTCGGTCGCCAGCGGAATCAGTGTCAGGTTCGCCTTGTCCGCGTCAACGCTGCTGACAATCAGCGTCTGTTCGTCGGCCACGGCCTCATCCGCGTCAAAGTGGAAGAGATTCGAGTAAGTATGCGCATCGGCGCC
>JALGUK010000594.1 GCA_029820875.1 Candidatus Zipacnadia bacterium | reverse complement strand
CGCCTGCCGGGATTATGCGGCCCGGATTCTTGAGCACGGTCCCGACCTTCAGGTTAAGGGCCAGGGCGAGGACGGCCACTGGGGCTTCCACCAGCCTGGGACCCCCCTCGATGGTGAGCCGGCGATGATACGCATCGAAATCAACGAGATGAACCGCGCCCAGCAGATGCGCGACCACCCGTCGCTGTTCCGCAGGCCCGAGGACGTTCCGCAGACCGCCTATACGGCCAATGTGCCGCTGTTTATGAGGGCCGGTCTGATTGAGGACAACGTCCCGCAGGCCTCCAAGGCCTATGCGATAGTCGCCTCTTACGGCAACGACGCAGTTCGCGCCTGCTGCCCGTCGAGCGCTCTCAAGGACCATCCGTCGGCGGTTGCGCGGACGACTCTTGACGCCGCCTGGGCGCTGCTGGAGTACCGGCAGAAGGGGATTCTGGACGCGGCGGCGATGACGCGCCTGGACGAGATTTGGGAGACCCCCGGCAACCCGGAGGCGACCGCCCTCAAGCGCGGTTTCCGAGAGACTCCGACTGCCCGCGGGGGATGAGGACAGAGCATCAGTTTCCCTTTCGGAAGCCGGCGAGTAGTTCCGCGGGATTCACTACACGCAGGTCCTTGACGGCTTCGCGAGGGTAATGCCGCTTGTTGCTGGTGACGAGGGCATGGGCGCCGCCGGTGATTGCCACTTCGAGAAACATAACGTCGTCCGGATCCCGCAATGGAATGCCTAATGGTGCAGGGTACACGTGTTCCGCCGTAAGGTCAATGTAGTCAAGCAGCGTTTTGACCAATGATTGATGAAAGCCGAACTCGTTTCGATGTAGCACTTCCCGATACTCAGCAAGAATACGGTCGTCAATGATTAGCTGTAGGTCATCGCTGAGCACCATGTCCAAGATGCGGCCCGGCGCGCCGAAGGGGTTCAGCAGCCCGGAGACCAGGACATTGGTGTCGAGGACGATCCTCCTCATCGGCCGCGGCTCCGACGGGTCCTGCGTATCAGCTCATTGATTTCGTCAGGCTTAATCTTGTCCAGACCACGCTCGGCAGCGCTCTTGCGCATCGCCGAGACAGCCATTTGCGCCCGGGCACGTCGAAGGGCCACCAGCCCGTCTTCCAGATTGTCACTATCAACGCCGCATAGAATGGCCACGGGCTTGCCGTTGGATGTGACTACAAGCTCATTCTCTTTCCGTAGTCGCTTCCAGACCTTCCCTGGTGTCAGGCGCAAGTCGCGGACCGTGATAAACTTCATCTCCGTTTCCTTCTTCCGCGCGTTAGATTACATCTACAATAAGTCTACAAGATGTTTACACGGAAGTCAAGCACGAGGCCGATTGGCGGCGTTTTTTCCCCGCCATGTCGCACCTTATCGGCGGGAGGGGAATCTGGATGCGGCCGCCGCTGGCGGTGACCTGGCGGGTCTCGATAACGGCGCCCTTGATTGTGTCCCAGAACTCGACGTTGTAGACGCCGTCGGAAAGGCCCGCAATCGTGAGGACTACGCCGCTCACCGGATTGACCTGTGAAGGCTCGAACTTCAGCGCGGGCCAGTTGTAAACGTAGAAGTCAGCCTGCGTGTCATTTGCCACTGCCTGCACCTGATACGGCTCGGGACTTGCCGCAGCCTGTGCGTCATGCAGGCCCTTCCCCCGGCGGTCCTCCCCCTTCATGAACGCCGCCACCGCGCGGTAATGAGGGTAGAGGTTCTTGTCGTGGACGAAGTTCCAGTACCAGTATGAGGCTGTTCCCGCAAAGGGGAGCATCGTCGAGCACCACAGTCCTGCCCGGAAGTCCTGGTAGTCCCACCTGTCGTACTGCTTCCCATACTCGATTACGTGCACCGGCTTGCCGAACCGCTTCCACCGGTCCCATATTTTCTGCTTGAGCGCCCGCGGGATGTTGTCCCAGTAGGAGTCGGCCTGCACATATTCTATCTCCGGCTGGCTCCACATCTCCGGCCCATTCATCCAGTACAGGCAAATGTGGGTGACAATGAGGTGCTTGTACGGGTCCATTTCCCTGAGCTTGCGTGCCATTTCCTTGTGCCAGGCGACGACCAGGTCCTTCTCCTGGTCGTAGGCGTCCACAAGGTCCACCTCGTTCCACATGTCCCAGCTCATAATGCGGCTGCAGTAGCCCCAGCGGGCGATGACGTATCGGTAGCGCTTGAGGGTCTCCTGTTTTGCGCGCTCGTCGGTCCAGAACTGGCTGGGCGTGGTGAGGTAGCCGCCGTTGATAGTGAAGAAGGGATTGTCTCCACGTACATGTTTTTTGTGTTCTCGATAAGCTCCAGGGCATGGTCCAGGCACCAGGCGTTCTCCATGTTGTAGCGTCCGAGGCCGTGATACCGCGAGGAGTAGCGTTCGGAACATTCGATAGAGGCCCACCAGGCGCACATCCACGTGCGGGTCCAGGTCTCGCCCGCGGTTGCCATCGCCGGAATGTACTTGTCCATATCGTAGGTGCCGCCCCGCGGCTCGGCCTGGCGGCCGCCGTCGCGCAGGTTCGTGCCCAGGGGCCAGTAGAAGTCACCGTTTTCGAACTCGAAGTAGCGCGGGTCACGTTTGCTGATGCGGACAAGGCCCTTCTCTTCGGATTCCACGCACTCGAATGTCCCCTCCGGCGAACGAAGGGAACGGCCGTCCTCGACCGTGACATAGTAGCGGTAGATTCCGACT
>JALGUK010000593.1 GCA_029820875.1 Candidatus Zipacnadia bacterium | reverse complement strand
GTCTGGAGGGGATATTCACCCGTTCGGACAAGCTCACCGAGCGCGCCGCTCCGATTGATCCGATTGACCAAACAACTCCGTTCTCCCTCGGTTTCCGATTCCAGACACTCGGCCAGGGGACCTATGGGGCCGTTGTTTATGTGGGAGTGCACCGCGCGGGCGCCGAATACAACAAGGACGGCGCCGGTGTTATGCTCTTCCGGCACAGCGAGAAGCTCGGGCTTGTGGGGGGCGCCTTCGTCTGGGACAGCGGCTCCAGTACGGCGTCCCCTATGACGTAAGCTGCGTTTACTCACCTGCGGCCGGAACCCTCAGTGTCACATTCTTCCGTGCCGGGACCAAGCAGCCGGTCGGCGAGCCGGACGTCGTGAAACTGCCGCCGGACGCTAAATGGTCCGCAGACCGCCTGGCCTGCTGGAACTACGCCGACGGCCACCCGGTCGCCGGGCGGCTGACCGTGTTGCTGACGTTCGATGCAAGCCTGGAGGAATTGCCGATGGGCGACAGTGAGCATTTCAAGTGGCACCAGGAGCCGTTGCCGCCGCTCATTCTCGAACTGACCGCGCCCCGCGAGGTCTTCAACGAAGACGTCACATTTGCAGCCACCGTGAGCGCGGGTCTTACGGGCAAGGTCCGCTTCGCGCTCAAGACCTATGCAGGCGAGACCATCTGGACCAAAGTAGGGGAAATCGCCGACGGCAAGGCGTCCGTCGTCCTCCGAGGCAAGGAAGCGGCAAACATGGAAAAAGGGAGCCGGGTGCTGGTCGCCACGGCCAATGGAGACCGTGACCGCAGCGCTTACGCCGCCGTCAGGCTGCGCGGGCGGATCTTCCGCGATGTGACCACAACCCCGGCCGACATCAGGCCCGGCGATGAAATCGTCATCACCGACATGTCGCTGCTGCGCCCATCCAATGCCATCTCGCGGCGCAGCGAGAAGGGCAAATGGTGGCTGCGGCGGTACACGATACCCGACCAACCCGGCGAGTACTCGCTGGTGTGCGTGGAGGAGCAGGACCTCGACGAGCCGGAATCGTGCCTTGCACCTCCGCTGACACTTCCATTGAGGCTGGACGGGTGGTACGAGGTGTGGGTGCGCACGTACCGGCACAGGGCAGGGGGAGGGATAGATGTCCGGCTTTCGGGAGAGGAGCAATTCCTTCACGCTGACCCCCTCCAGGTCAGCACGACTCCCGACCAACCCAAGCCGCGATACGGCGCGCTTGTTGATATTTTATATCGGGCTGCGGACCTGACCGGCCAGGACCTCATCTTCCAGCAGCCTTACGGCACCTATGACAGCGAAAACAATCTGTGCACTACAGCTACTTCTTCAAATGGGGCGTGCAAAACACCGACTGCATCGCCCGCCTGCTTGAGCCGCTACGCGACCAGAGCGCGGCCTTCCTGAACATCTCCCTGGCGGGAGTCGGAGGGCTGATAATCCCCACGCCCTACACCGGTATGTATCAACTGCAGGGCCACACCCGGCACGGCGATTTCCGCGCAAATGCCTTCATTCGCTGGTGCTTTGCCAACAATGTCAACATCCTCGATGTACTGACCGACTACGGGCATAAGGTCGGCGTTAAAGTCTTCGCCGCACTGATGATGGAGCGGTCCTTCTCGCCGGACGAGGTCATGCGCTCACATCCCCAGTGGCGCATCAAGCGGGGGCCGGGCACGTGGGACTACGCCAACCCACAGGTATCAAGAACCACGATATTGACGGCTTCATCGTGGACTTTACACGTTACGGTCACTACTTCAATGAGGATGAGCCTAATAAGTTCGAGCACATGAACACGTTCCTGCGCAAGCTTCGCGCCGCGGTGGACGAGGTCAACGCAGGAAAGAAGCGCAAGGTGCTGCTTTGCGGCAGTTTCGGCGACCGGAGCTGGCACCTGCTCCACTGGGGGACGGGCAAGCTCGAGGACCAGGGCCTCGACGTGAAAACCTGGCTCAAGGAGGGCTTCTTCGACATCATAATGCCCGAGGGGCCAACCGCGATGGACTTCG
>JALGUK010000102.1 GCA_029820875.1 Candidatus Zipacnadia bacterium | reverse complement strand
TGGTGCAGCTTGTGTGGGGGGACATATGCGCCCCGTCGGCCAAGGCTACATCGGAGAAGCGATCGCCGCAAGCCAATACAGCCGCTTCGGATTAGGTGGGGGCAAGTTCCACGATCCTTCATTTGAAGGCTTCGTGGATACGGTGTACATGGGCTGCTGGCCGAGAGACGTCTTCAATGAGGTCGGGCTGTTCGATGAAACCCTTCTTCGCAATCAGGATATAGAGTTCAATGCTCGCATTCGGAGACGTGGGGGCAAGGTGTTCTTGTCCCCGAGAATGAAGTCAACTTACCATTGCCGCTCGTCTCTGGTCGGCTCCGATCCCGCGGCTCGTTGTCTCTTCGACACTTTGTCCCGCTGGTGTTTGTCCTTGCTGTGTTGCTGCTTGGCGCCTTGAGTTTCTGCTGCCCCCTAGCTCGATTGAGCCTAGCCGCTATCCTGGGTTTGTACATAGTCTCCTCCCTGGTTGCTTCGCTTGTATGCGCAATTCGGCACGGCTTGCGTTTCCTGCCTATCATGCCCGTAGTATTCGCAGTCTTGCACTTCTCCTACGGATTTGGCTCGCTCTGGGGAATCTTCAAGTTCCTGATATTGGGTAGGCGACCTGACCAACTGGCTACAGCAGGAATCTCTGCAAGCGACAAATCGAAGCCCAGGACGCGAACGAAACGGAGGTTTTCTGGTTGATATCCTCGTTGGTCGTCACCCTCTTTCTCGTCCTGCCGGTAGGCGTCGGCGGTATGAGTATCGGTTCTGTAGGGGAGCCATCGGCCTCACCGGCCATCCCCCGCGACGTGACCGCGAGTCTCGTGCAACTTGGCTACGAGAACGTCCGTGTCTCATTCGAGCAAAATGTATGTACCATCACTTACGAGGACCGTGTCAATCGGTACTCGGTCGTCGGTATCGGACAGGTGCTGGACACCGTCAGCCCAATCCTGCCTGAAGACTCGGATGTCGTGCTGGTCTCACTGGACTGCGGCCTGCCTTCCTATGAGATGCGCGTCCCGATTTCAGCATGGCGCAGCTTCCGGGCAGGCGAAATGTCGCCCCAGGCTCTTGCCAGGACCATGTCGGCAACCAGGTCAATATCCGAGGGAGCATTCGACAGGGGCATGCCAGCGGCGAACTCAAGCTTCGGCAGGTCAGACATCGCTGTGGGGCCCGGATTCGAATACGAACTCGCTAACGGTCTGAAGAAGGCTCTCGTTACCGATTGGAGCGTCAACTTCCGCACGGACACGACCCTGGCCCGCGGCCTATCTGTCGAGACCAAGGAGAGACTGGGACTCGATAACTCCCCGACGCGTGTGGAGCAGGTGACGCTCTCTTATACTATGCGACCGCGCAATGGCGACATCTTCTTGCATCTTGCAGCCGGCAAGTTCCAGGATTCGCTATCCGGCGCATTCGGACAGGCGCTCTGGTATTCCGCGGATGACCGCTGGCGCCTGGGCGCGAGTGCCAGTTGGATTGATAGTCCCCCTTGGCCCAAGGGCTCCTACCTCGCCGACCTCGAGTGGATTGCTCCTTCGGGTGAGTTGCGCTTCAGGCTGCGTGCGGGCCGTTTCCTGGCTGGAGACAAGGGCGTTTTGACTACCGTGACCAGAGACTACGGCGAGACTGCCGTCCAAGTGGCCGCAGGGAAATCTCAATTGGAGAATCGCATGTTCGCGGCGGTTACGATGCCATTCGGTCCGCGACACCTGCCCCGCCCGTCATCTTTCAGGCCCAGGCTGCGCACTTCTTTGACTTTCACCCACGTGTCTACGAATCATCCTGGGACTGACACTCTCCCGGATGCCATTGACGTGCGGCGCCATGAAAAGGGAGTCAACGTGCCCTACCTGCTGTCGCACGTCGAAGAGCTGAGCCCGGAGACCACGCCGGCCGCTGAGTCTGCAGAGCGAGACGAAGAGGAGGCCTATGCGCCCAGCCTGTCGCTTGAAGGTCACACCGGGCTGCTGCGCATCCCGACGGCCCAGGTTGTTCCCGATGGGAAAGTGGTTTTATCCGGCAGCGCCGTTCAGCACCCGTATCAGTCCTCTGGCGAGCTTCACTACGATTCCTACGCCACGCGTGCCTCTGCCGTGTTTGGCTTCGCCAAGAATCTGGAAGTGGATCTGCGCTATTCGTTTTATCCGGCTGCGAGCGACCCCCGCTGGCCCCAGTGGGATTTCATGACGGATCGTGTGGTCGGCTTTCAGTATCTTATCCAAACGGAGAGCGACAAGCGGCCCGCCATCGCTGTCGGAGCCCATGATTTTGCCTGGGGCAGCCGGGAGGCTGAGGCTGAGTACGTCGTTGCAGGCAAGCGCATAGGGGACGCACGTTACGATGTGGGAATCGGGGCCCACAGACTCTCAGGACTGTTTGGCGGCGTGAGCTATGATCCTGCTCGTGACATTGGAACGATGCTGGAGTGGGACTCCGAGCACCTCAATTTCGGCGTTCAGTATCGCATCTCGGACCGCCTGTCTGCGAAAGCCGCCCTGCTTGGGATGAGCAGCGGGGCGGGCTGCGTCAACTACACGGCAGAGATGTAGGTAGTCCATCCAGGCGCTAAGCTGGAGCCTGACGTCGCAATCTTAGCAGCGCTCGTCGCACCGAGGGTGTCGGGCGTGCAGATGGTGACCTTGGGGCACGGCGCCGAGGCCGTTGGCATCGTGACAACAAGGGTCCCATCATGGACCAAGAGAATAATCGGGGGTGTGCGCCTGTTATCGAACGGCTTAGAGCGAGGCGGAGGACAATCATTGTCCTCGTGGTCCTATTGATACTCGGCTGCGTTTCATGGCACTCAGTCTATATCGCACCCCATCAAGTGAACATCACGCACGTAGATATCACAATCCCGTCCGCCGGCGGTCCGCTCTCCGGGCTGAAGATTATCCACGTCTCCGACACGCACATCACATCGGAGATGAACTCGCTGAAGAAGGTAGTTGAGGACCTCAATTCTGAGCAGGCCGATCTGATATGTGTGACCGGGGATATCGTGCAGGATGACGATGGCATTGGGGTCGCCGTCGAGACCTATTCGCGCCTGCAATCCAGGTATGGCACTTTTGCCGTCCTCGGCAACTCGGACTACGGCGTTGACACGGAGAGCCTGGTCGCTGCTCTACATGGCGTAGGAGTTCATGTGCTGAGGAATGAGTGTGTGAAGCTCAACATCGAAGGGCATGCCGTTGCCATCTGTGGCCTGGACGACCCGGTGACCGGGCACCACGATATAAAGAAGCTAAACGACCACATGCCGCCCGAAGGTGTGAGAATCCTTCTCGCTCATTCCCCGATCGTGGCGACTTGCCCAGACTGCCCCAAGTCTGACTTACTTCTCGCGGGACATACTCACGGGGGCGCAATTCGGCTCCCGCTCATCGGTGCTTTGTACAGCAGGCAAGGGGTCCCCCGGCGTCTGTCTGCTGGCCTTGTCCGCGAAAAGGGCCATCTTGTCTACGTGAGCCGGGGCCTGGACGACGGGTATACGCCGGTTCGGTTCATGAATCCGCCGGAAGCGGCGGTGCTGCAGATCAAGGTCGAGTGACGACTCGCATCCGTTCCGTATGTGAGGCTTCTTTCGCTTGTGTAGTAGTCGCTACGACCACCTGACTCTGTACATGCGGACACTTTATGACCTCAGGCGGCCCTGCCGATATCACCTCGCTATGTGGGCATCGCGATCGGGATGTCAGCGCGTGTAAAAAAGATGTTACATCACTGTCAAGGGCAGGAAATGCGCCAGCCCGTGTGGAATTAAATTTTCCCTAACAAAGCGAAGACCACCCATGCACCGATTCTACATGATGCTCAGATTGGTCTTCGCGGCGCCTCATCCAATTGGGTGATGAACGCGAATGGCAGGGCAGCTCGTTCTGACAGCCGCAGGCGCGACTGGGGCGGCTCTTCTGCTGACCCCTGCTTCGATTTGGCTCGCCCATCGCATCGGTGCAATTGCGCAGCCTGCAGAGGGCCACCCGACTGTGCATGCCACGCCGATGCCACGGATAGGAGGTCTGGGCATCAGTGGGGCAGTGCTCGCGTGTGAGGTAGTGTTCCTGGGCTTCTCTGGTACCCGAAGCGCCCGTCCTTCGCTTGTCGCCGTGACTGCCATCTTCGCGTTCATCGTTTCGGCGGCCGGGCTTCTCGATGACCTTCGCAGGTTCCCCTGGCGTGTTAAGCTTTGCATTGAACTGGCTGCAGGCATTGCGCTCGTTGGCGTTGGCGCCAACATCGCCGGCCTCTCTCCGCTGTTGAGCATCCCCATATCCATCCTGTGGGTTGTCGGCGTGACTAATGCGGTTAACCTCGTTGACGGCATGGACGGGCTGGCCGCCGGAATCTCAGCAATCAGCGCGGCAACATTTGCTCTCATTGCGCTTCGTCTCGGTTCGGAAAACGTCGCATCCCTGGCCGCGATGGTCGCCGGGGCATGTCTGGGGTTTCTCGCCTGGAACTTCTACCCATCCAAGACCTTTATGGGTGACACTGGTAGCCTATTTCTCGGGTTTGTGCTGGCCGCGCTTCCGATGTCTCTCGTCCATTCGGCTGAGAGGCTCCCGGTTTTCTTTGCAGCGACTATCTGCCTCGCACTACCCATCTACGACACTCTATCCTCAATGCTCCGCCGCTGGCTGCACGGGAAGCACATGCTCGAGGGTGACTTGGGGCACTATTACAACCAGCTTATTCTCAGATTTGGCATGTCCCAGCGAGCAGTGGCGCTGTTGTCCTACGGAATCTGCATTGTGCTTGCAGGAATTGCACTCTGGGCCGCGAAAGAAACAATATCTATGGCGTTAGTGCTAAATGGAGCAGTTTATACTGCTTTAGCCATGGCTGGGTGGTGGGGTGGATTCTTCGCCTATAAGGAGTAGCCGATGGAACAGACTACGCCCGATAGCCTGGGGGTGGAAGGCCGCACCGTCCTCGTTACAGGGGCCGGCGGCTTCATAGGCAGTCATCTCACTGAGCGGCTGGTACAAGAGGGCGCTGATGTGCGGGCATTTGTTCGGTACAACTCGCGGAGTGACCGCGGCCTGCTGGAAACATTGCCATATGACGTGCAACGGAAGCTCACCATCATTATGGGGGACCTTAGAGACCCAAGCGCAGTTCGCGATGCCTTGAATGGCGTCGAAGTTGTCTTCCACCTCGGCGCCATTATCTCAATTCCGTACTCATACATCCACCCCCGAGAAGTGGCAGAAACCAACGTGCTGGGCACGCTCAATGTCCTGCTTGCAGCAAAGGAAATAGGCATTACGCGAATAATTCACACCTCCACCAGTGAAGTTTACGGCACCGCGCAGTACGTCCCAATTGACGAGAAACACCCGTTGCATGCGCAATCACCCTATGCTGCGACGAAGGTCGCAGCGGACCAGTTGGCTCAGAGCTTCTACCTCTCCTATGATCTGCCTGTCGTCACTATTCGCCCCTTCAACACTTATGGGCCTCGGCAATCGGCTCGCGCAATTATTCCGACGATCATCGTCCAGGCACTGACAAAGGATGAGATACTGTTGGGCTCTATGCGCCCTCGACGCGACCTGACCTACGTCACGGATATAGTGGAAGGATTCATCTTGGCAGCGACTGCAAGAGGGGTTGAGGGCAAGGTCATCAACCTGGGGACGGGCAAGGACATCTCCATCGGGGAGCTGGCAGAGCTAATCCTTCAGATCATGGGGAAGAAGGCCGAGATTCTCTTTGATGCAACGAGAATTCGACCATCTATGAGCGAAGTGCAACAACTTCTGGCAGACAATTCAAATGCCCGCAAGTTGCTCGGTTGGGAGCCTAGTGTTAGTCTCGAAGAGGGGATTAGAAGAACGAGCGAGTGGGTTTCAGAGAGGTTGGCGCTGTACAAGCCAGAGGAGTATGTCGTCTAAGAAGGGTGCTCTTGACAATGAGGGCAGTCATCCTTGCCGGCGGTCAAGGCAGGCGGCTTCGACCTCTAACTGAACGTCTCCCTAAGCCGCTTCTGCCGATCGGGAAGACCCCGATCATGCAGTTAATTGTGGAGAAACTGCATGACGAGGGCTTTTATGAAATCTTCGTCGCTCTTGGGTACCGTGGCGACCTGATCAAATCGTATTTCGGAGACGGGTCGGAGTTCGGGGTACACATACATTACTACCAGGAGAAGAATCCATTGGGCACCGCGGGGCCGCTACGCGCGATGGGCCTGCCTGCGGAAGGTCCTATACTATCCGTCAGTACTCGATTGCGAGGACAGCCGAGTATGTGGAATTAGAGAAAAACCAGAGATTGTCCTCGAGACATTCGCTGGCATAACTGTATTAAGTCCCTCCGCAATTGACCACATCCCTGAGGGCCAATTCTTCCACATGACAGACCTCATCCAGTACCTGGCAACCAATGGCAGCCGTGTCGTTCGACACCTCATCTCTGAGTTCTGGATAGACATCGGACGCTACGACGAGTATGAGCGAGCCAATGAGCTGTTCAAGCAGTGGGACAAACTCTGACCCATGCCCGCAGTCGTTGCTCAGGTGTGCGTGGCAGGTCATTCTCCCGTCAGCACCTTTACCAGGCCTCGCGCTACCAAGGGAATCACAACGGCCTCCGGGATTTGGTAGGTGATCTGGACCTCCAATCGTTCCGGAGCCAGTTTTATTTCCTGTCCCCAGCTCCGAATGAACCGCTTCCTTTGTGTGTGCGACCCCTTGGCCGTCACACGCTCCAAGTCACGACGATAGGCTATTGCCGTCTCGACATCCATCTGCGGAGGCTGTCCGCCCGCCGCGACAGCTCCGCCTTCACGCACTCCCGGTCAAGCACAAACTG
>JALGUK010000101.1 GCA_029820875.1 Candidatus Zipacnadia bacterium | reverse complement strand
CTGGGTCTTTGACGGCCCGTGAAGGCAGTAAATGAACCCCTGGCTGTCCCGACGAGTATTTCTACCGGCATTGTATCGCCTCAAGGGCATGACCACTCTGAAGATACTGGCGGAGCTGGACCGTTCGCAGTGGCTTGCTCCCGAAGAGGTCGCGAGACGGCAGTGGGATGCGCTGAGGCGCATTCTCCGACATGCCTACGAGCGAGTCCCCTACTATAGGCGCCGCTTCGACGAGTGCGGTGTCAAGCCCGACGACATAAAAAGCCTCCAAGACCTGGTGAAAATCCCAGTGCTGACAAAGGACGACCTCAACGAACACCTGCAGGACCTTGTGGCCGATGGTGTCGATGTGTCCTCACTGCGCACCGACGCCACAGGCGGTTCGACCGGGGAGCCTACGCGGTTCATCCACAGTCCCGCCTTCCTGTATTCGGCCCAGGCGGCGACTCTACGCAACTATCGGTGGTGCGGACAGGATGTGGCCGACCGCGCCGCGTACATTTGGGGGTCGGCCTTTGACATCTCTCGCGTGGACTCGTGGAAGGGGCGGCTTACTGCTGCATTATGCAACCAATTGTGGCTTCCCGCATTCAAGCTCACCCGGGACCAGATGTCTGAGTGGGTGGAAGCGCTTACCCGCTTCCAGCCCGTGACATTGACAGGCTATCGTTCGGCCCTGCAACATTTCGCGGAGTTCCTGCTTGAAGAAGACATCAAGAGCGTGCGCCCCAAGGCTGTGATTTCGTCCGCGGAAACGCTCCTACCCGATGACCGCGGGGTCATGGAAAAGGCCTTCGGCTGCCCTGTACTGAACCGCTACGGCGGGCGGGAGCTCGGCGACATAGCGCATGAGTGCCCTGAGGGTAGGTCTCTTCACATAAACGCCGAAAACGTGTTCGTTGAATGCGTTGACCTCGATGACGGCACGCATGTGCCGCCCGGCGAACTCGGGGAAATCCTGCTAACATCGTTGGCTGAATTCGCGGCACCGTTGATTCGCTACCGTGTGGGCGACCTTGGCCGCCCGTCGGACGACGTGTGCCGGTGCGGCCGGGGCCTCCCGCTCTTACAATCGGTCGAAGGACGCGTTCATGATCTGCTGCGCCGGCCCCAAGGCGGGTACTTGCCGGGGGAGTTCTTCCCTCATTTGTTCAAGGAATGCCCCGGCGTGCGGCAGTTCCAGGTGGTCCAGACTGCTCTTGACCACCTGCGAATTCTTATCGTCCCGGGTCCTGCATTCTCTAACCGCGACCTGGACATCGCCAGAAGGCATATCCGTAACGAAATGGGCGACGCTGTGAACATCGAGTTCGTAACGGTCAGCGAAATCCCAGCGACGCGCTCGGGCAAGCATCGGTTCACCATCTGCGAGATTCCACAGTAGCCGGGGGGCGGCGATGGCGGACAATCGCAAGCCCAAGAAGGTCATGCTGCTCCTCAACGCTCTCGCACGAGGCGGCGCAGAGCGGCAAGCCCTCGAACTTGTCAAGGGCATCGACCGTGCCCGCTTTCGTATGTCAGTGTGCGCGATGCGTGCCGGAGGGACATTGCATTCCGCTTTCGCTCAGACAGGTGCGCCAGTGGTCGTCCTCCGCAAGCGCATGCCGGCGGATCCGATACGGCTCCTGGAGCTGGTGTGCCTCCTTCGGCGGGAACGCGTGGATATTCTGCATGCCTTTTTGACGCCTCAGATAGTCTGGGGATACGTTGCGGCACGCCTGGCCGCTGTGCCGGTTTTCATTCCATCGGTCCGCAACACCGAACTGGACGAACCCGCGTGGTGGGCACCGATTCTCAAGTACGTTCTCGGCCGTTCACCCGTAATCCACGTCAACGCGGAGGCGACCGTCAGATACCTGAAGCAGCAAGGTCTGGCGGATCCAGAGCGTGCCGAGGTGATTCCCAACGGCATCGACATATCCCGTTTCGGCCCCCATATTCCACGCGGTAAGTACCGGCGACGCCTGGGCCTGGACGACAACGCGCTCCTCGTCGGGACCGTCGGCCGGCTCGTACCACAGAAGAACATAACTCTTTTTCTCCACATGGCGCGCGAAGTCACTGAAAGAGGCGGACTTGTTCACTTTGTCATCGCAGGAGACGGGCCGCTGCGCGAAGAACTCAAGCGGCAGGCGGGCAACCTCGGAATCGGAGAATACGTCCATTTCGTAGGGGAAATAGGCGACGTGCCTTCACTGATGACGGACTTGGACATCTTCGTACTCAGCTCCGACTGGGAGGGAATGCCCAATGTCGTCGCCGAGGCGATGGCTGCGCAGGTCCCTGTAGTGGCGACAGCCGTCGGGGGAACGCCGGAGCTGGTACAGGACGGCCGGACAGGCTTGCTTGTGCATCCAAGGAGGCTTGCGGACTTGACAAACGCGGTCCTCGAATTACTGGGAGACGAAAAGCGGCGCGCGCAAATCGCAAGCGAGGGCAGGAGCCGCATCGAGCAGAACTTTACGGTTGAAAGAATGGTCAGCCGGGTGCAGGACCTCTACGAACGGTCATCGGCGGCGCAACCGCAGCATAGCCCGACTGCGCAGGAGGCAACAACGTGACGGGGCAGAGGGCGCTCAATCCCTCTCCGTATTCAATACGTGATATTCTCCCGCTGATGCTCGCCAGTATACTATTGGGAACCGCACTGGCGTTCAATGGCTGGGTCGTTCTCGGGGTCGCTACGCTTCTTGCATTAGCCGCTGCAGGAACTGCGACGGTATCCCGCGACGCCCGGAACGTAGTGCCGCTGGTATTGTGGGGGATCGCCTTTTGGCCGTCATTGACATACCCATTCGGCGTCGGCGTGGCACGTCTTGTCGACCTTGCAATGCTGGTGTTTCTGGCCGTCGGCGCCGTCATTGCGTGGGCATTAGCAGGGCGGGGAAGCATTCGAATACACACGCCGTCGAAGATACTGTGGCTGATGTTCCTGTCGGTGGGCATTTCACTCGTGTGGCAGACCTTTGTGCGACAGACACCGCTAATCTTCCGTGACCTGTTTGAGTTCTATCGGCTTCCGTTACTCCTGTTTGCATTTAACCTGACGGCTCAATGCACTTGGCCGGACCGCAATATTCTCCGCCAGATAGTCCTGCCGCTTACCGGTCTCGCCGTCGTCCAGGTGTTAATCTGCGTTGTACAGCGCATTTCCTTCCTTCTGCCGATAATCGCAACGGTCAGCAAGTGGTTTGCCAACGACCCCAATAACCCGCCAATACCGTGGGTTCGCGCTCCGGGTACCATGTCGACGGTTGCTGCGGCGGGGCAACTGATGGTTATATGCTTTGCAATCACCGGCGCGATGGCTGTCCTCGCGCCGGTGAAAGCCAGAACCCGCCTGTTTTTAGCACTGGCCGCCGGCGCTGAAGCGGGGGCTCTCATGCTTATTCTCTCCCGCAGCGCAATCATCAGCCTCGCAGTAACTCTCCCCTTGCTGACCGTAATGTTCATTCTTCTGCAAGAGCGCCGCGTTGCACTTCGTCGCGCCGCCATGCTCCTTTTAGTTGCTGTTCTGCTCGGTGCCGTTTTCTCGTCGGTGAAACACACCGACTTCAGCGTGTGGATAATCCGCCCTCTGACTCGCCCCTCCGAAAGTTTCAGTTGGCAGTTCCGCTTGTGGTACTGGGCGCAGCAGGCCGCGGTGATTACAGAGAGCCCCCTGTTCGGGGCTGGACCATCGAAGTTCGAACTAGGCCGGCGCGTCCGCTTCTCGGACAATTCGTATCTACTGATATTGCGAAGTTACGGCCTTGTGGGCCTGTCCCTGTGGTTGTGTCTTTTGGGAGCCATGCTGCTGAAGGCCGTGCGAGTAGCCTGTGCTCGTCGAGGAACACATTCCGGCGCATATGCGGTCGGAATCATCGGTGCAGTAGTCGCCTCGATGGTGATGGCGATGGGTATGGACGTACTCGCGGGATTTAAGGTGATGCCGGTGCTTTTGGCGTGTGTCGGGGTGCTTTTTGAGGTGGATGTGATGACCGATACGGCAGAGAGCCGACAGGACTCACCTCCGGTCAGCTCATGTGAACGGGAGGTAGCGTCATCTCGTTAGACGATTCCGAACGCCCGCTGTCGGGCAAGCGCATCGGTTATGTGCTGACAGAGTTCCCCGTGCTGCGTGAGACATTCGTGCTACATGAGCTCCTCGCACTTGAGGCCATGGGGGCAACTGTGACCGTGTTCGCCTTCCGCGGTCCAAAGCCGGGTCCGGTTCACGAAGCCCTCAGGCGACTGCGCGGAGAGATAGTCTACGCGCCGCGTCCGGGCGCGATCATGCTGCCGATTTGGCTGCTCATCGGATTGGTGCGATGGCCGCGCCAAGTCGGTTCCCTGATGTGGCTTGTCATCAAAAGCTCGTGGCGCCAGCCGCTCTGGCTCCTTAAAAGCCTGTGGACGCTCGCGGGCTCGTGCTACTTCGCGGCGGAGGTCATGCGCCGAGACATCCGGCATCTCCATGCCCATTTCGCGTGGATGGCGACCCTCAGCGCCATGGCTATCGCAAAACTGACAAGCGTCACCTTCAGCTTCACCGCCCATGCGCACGACATTTTCCTCAACAAGACCCTCCTGAAGGAGAAAATCCAGGCGGCGCTCTTTGTGGTTACTATCTCCGAGTACAACCGCAAGTACCTCTCCAATGTTCTCCCGGACATTGATATCCAGAGGATATATGTTGTACATTGCGGCGTGGACACCTCACAGTTCCGCCCTGCAGAGAAACGCGAAGACAAACGCATCATTCTGTCGGTCGGAGGCCTGGTGGATTTCAAGGGTTTCCCCTACCTTATCGAGGCCTGTCGAATACTGGCGCAAAGGAAGATAGACTACCAATGCCGAATAATAGGCGATGGGAAAATGTGTAAAGTGCTTGAGGCGCAAATCGCACAGGCGGGGCTACAGAAGCGCGTTCGCCTCCTTGGTGCTATGCCCATCGAGCGAGTCCGCGAGCAGCACAGTGAGGCGACTGTATACGTTCAGCCGTCTATCCGAATCGCGACCGGGCTGCAGGACGGCATACCGGTCGCCCTGATGGAAGCAATGGCCAGCGGATTGCCAGTGGTCGCGACACATGTTTCCGGGATTCCCGAGCTGGTACAGGACCACGAGACCGGGCTCCTGGTTCACGCCGCAGATGCTGTGGCCATTGCTGACGCCGTGCAACAGCTCTTCGACGACTCGGCATTGCGTAACCGCCTCAGTTCGATGGGGCGACGCAAGGTCGAGGCGGAGTTCGACCTGAGAACAACCGCGCAGGAATTTGCTGCTTTGCTTAAAGCGGCATTGGATGGGGAGCAGTGATGGCTATCGCCCTATGCGTTTTCATCGCCTGCACCGTATTGGTGCTTTGGGTGTACGTCGGCTACCCTCTGCTGTTGGCAGCCTGGTCCGGTCGCCGCTGTAAAGCCTCAATCCCGCCGCTGGAGGAATTGCCTCCGATAACTATCATCATCACCGCCAGGAACGAGGAAAAGGCTATCCGCCGCAAACTCGAGAACACCCTCTCCTTGGATTATCCCCCGGACCGGAGGCAGATCATCGTCGCATCCGACGCCTCGGAGGACCGGACCGACGAGCTCGTCAGGGAGTTCGCCGACCGCGGCGTCGAGCTTGTTCGGCATCCGGAGCGCCGGGGGAAGGTGGCTGCTCAGCGCGAGGCGGTCAAACACGCCACCGGAGACATCATCATATTCTCTGATGCCACCGGCGACTATAACCCGGAATCCCTCAAGGAGCTTGTGAAGCATTTTCAGGACGAGTCCGTCGGATGTGCCGGCGGGGTCGTCAGGTATCGCAACACCCAGGCGACGGATGTCACCCGCAACGAAGGGTTGTATTGGCGTTATGAAATGTGGCTGCGCGAGGCGGAGAGCAACGCGGGGTCGGTGACGATTCTCAGCGGCCCGATGTACGCGGTCCGTCGCAGCATCTACCAGGCAGGCCCTGACTATGCGGAGGATGATGCCTTCCAGCCCTTTCACGCCCTGGAGAAGGGGTACAAGGTCGTACATGAGCCGAATGCGGTGGTCAACGAGGTCAGCGCGGATACCATCGAGGCGGAGTTCGCGTCGAAGGTGCGCATCGTCCAGCGAAACCTTCACGCCCTGCTGGCCAACGCGGGCCTGCTTAACCCATTTCGTCACCCGTTTCTGACGCTGAAAGTGTTCTCTCATCGTCTTTTGCGCTGGCTGGTGCCGCTGCTGCTGATTGGCATGTTCATCTCGAACTTGTTCCTCCTTCAGTCGCCGTTCTTCAGGG
>JALGUK010000592.1 GCA_029820875.1 Candidatus Zipacnadia bacterium | reverse complement strand
TTGCACCGTAAGGTCCGCCGGTATACTGACGGGCTCAGACCGCATGACGTCCCGTACCTTCACTCCTGCTATGCTCTCGCGCAACAGGACCTGCTGGTAGCCGGCTTCAGCCGCCTGCAGCAGGAACCAACCGATAAAGGCATACCACAATCCCCCGATGCCGAGGCCGCCGAACATCAGGATAACCCCAAGACCGATGAGACCGTACCCAAAGAACTGGCCCACCATCGCCGCAATCCGCGTGGCCTGCCGCAGGCTGCCCAGCGAATCCCACAAGATAGCGCGCAAGACCCGTCCCCCATCAAGTGGGAAGCCGGGGACGAGATTGAAAACGCCGAGCACAAGGTTAATCCACCACAATTGCGTGGCCGCGCAGCCCAGCGGAGTGCTCTTGCCCCCTGCGCTCGTGAGTGGGCCGACAATCGCTATCTTGAACTCCGCAAACGGCGTCTGCGGCTCGTCCTCCAGTTTGGACACGCCGCCGAACACGAAAAGGTCAATGCCCTCGACCTTCAGGCCGCTCGCTCGCGCTACAATGGAATGGGCCAACTCGTGAATGAGGACCGACGCGAAAAACAGCAGCGTGGTGCCAAGACCCAGCACCCAGTAAAGGAGCACCGGCGCGTTAGGCACAACGCTTGGGAAAAAACCCTGTGCAAGCGACAACGCGACTAGGCCGAAGATGATGAACCATCGAAATCACCTCTGTTGGTTCCACTGAAGCCTGATTATGCGAAGGCGAAGATTGTATTCGCGGCATCTCGCAGGTATCCTGCATTCTGCAATACCACAGTTCGGGGGTGGCAGGCAGTCGCATCACGCCCGCAGCAAAAAATGACTCCGCAGATTATTCGGGATTTAACGGCAAGTGGAATGGCCTGCTGTTTCGTCAGAAGCGGCATCCGAGCGGGGCTCAACGCGCAGGTAACGCCGCAGACGGTCACTCGTCTTCACGCCGGCTATCTGGGAACTGAGGTAAATCTGTCCCTCGGCGACATGCCGAATAGCATTTGCAAGCTCTTCGAACGCTTCGTCCTTGAGGACATAGCCCGACGGCGGTCTGCGTGCATGGAAAGCCCCAACACCGCAACATCGGGGCATTCCTCCAGCAACCAGGCGGTTGCGCGGATTCCGTTGACGCCCGGCATTCCCACGTCCATAATCACAACATCGGGTGAACACTTGCGGCAAAGCTCAACCAATTCCTGTCCATTCCCTGCCTGCCCTACCACCTTCATGTCAGGCTCCTGTTCGACCAGTGATGCGAGTCCTTCACGCATGAGCCGATGGTCATCAGCTATTACGATGGTAAGCATGGCGTCGTCATCTCACTCAAACACCAATTGACCGGCCAATGCTCTGCGCCAACATCGTTTTAAGATACTCCAACCAGCACCCTCTCGCAATCAGGATTTATCCGATAATGGGGTTCGATTTCCCTCAGTCGGACGAGGCCGTTTCAGGCATCCAGGGATGTCAAGCCTTCGCGGATGGCGTATTTAGTCAGTTCGGCGACGCTGCGGATACCGAGTTTCTCCATCACGTTCTGGCGGTGGGTCTCGATAGTTTTTGCACTGACTCGCAGTTGGGAGGCGATTTGTTTGGTCGAATGCCCTTCAGCCAGAAGCTGAAGCACCTCCCGCTCTCTGGGCGTCAACGTGCTGAAGGCGGAGGCATCGGACCGAGCAAGGCGTTCGACATAATCGCTGACCACTACATCTGCTATACTCGGACTGAGGTAGACCTCGCCTGCCGCAACCCGGCGGATAGCGTTGGCCAATTCCTCGAAGGCCCCGTCTTTGAGAAGGTAGCCGGACGCTCCGGCACGCAACATGCCGGCAGCGAAACGCCGGTCCGAATGCATCGAAAGCGCCAGGACCTTGGTGCCGCGGCACCGCTCAATGATTTGTGTGGTGGCCTCGATTCCGTTCAGGTCCCGCATCCCTATGTCCATCACCACGACATCCGGCGACAGGTTTTCCGCTGATTTTACGGCTTGCCGGCCGTTTTCCGCTTCGCCTACAACTTCCATGTCATCTTCTTTTTCAAGCAGCGCCTCCGCGATGAGGATTCGAATGCTCATGCCGCTATCTCCTGGTATCGCCGCTGCCTGCACTCAGCGGAGCGGTCAGTATGACTCGAGTGCCCCGGCCCGGCTCCGACTCGACTTTCAGGCTCCCGCCCATGTAGGCGAGGCGCTCACGGATGCTGAAGAGGCCAAAGCCCTCGCCTCGGCGCACCTGCGAATGAAGCCTTGGATTTCGACCGATTGATTCACTCTCCGCACCGACACATTGACCGTCTGTGCGTGCGCGTGTCTAACCACGTTCATATAGGCCTCGCGGACCGCCCGGAACAGGGATGCGCGCGTGCTTCCGTCCAGCGGTTTTGGGCTGTCGTCGCATTCCACCCGGACCGGGATGCCGTATCGCTCCTCGACCTGCTCCGCGAGCCACTCAATCGCCGGCTGAAGGCCCATTTCGTGAAGGAGCGGAGGGCTGAGTTCAAATGTCGTCGAGCGGGTGAAATCAATCGCCTCATCAAGCAACTTGCGAATCTCCCGAGCGCTCTGTTCCACGGTTTCGGACTCGGCCTGCCGCTGCAATTCTCCCAACCTCATTTTCGCCAGCGCCAGAGTCTGGCCGAGATTATCATGCAGCGCGACGGCAAGTTCCCGCCGCTCATCCTCTGCAACATCCTCCAACTGTGCGGCAAGAGTGCGGAGCTTGTCCTGGTAGCGGACAAGGGCTTCCTCCGCGCGCTTTCGGTCTGCGTTTTCCTGCATAAGCCGCTGGTTTATCTCCGTCAACTCGGCTGTACGCTCCCGCACTAACTCCTCCAGCCGGTCTCGATGCTTGCGCAGCTCTCTTTTGCAACGTAAGCTGGTTCGCGCGGTGGTCATTGAACTGCAGGAGGCCGATGATGTCATCATCTGTGCGCAGGGGGATTAGGGCGACGCTTTCGTAGCCCTCCGCCACGCACCGACCGCGGAGGTGCGCCAAAAACTTCTCGTCGGTGACGGTCTTCACCAACTCCGACAGGTGATTGGTCCAGAAGCTCCCACCCTCTGTGAAAAATGGCAGCTCAGGAGCGGTCCTGCCTGCCAGAACATCACCACATATGCAAGCCCAGCTCGGCTTGCCGTCTGCATCGCGTATGATATGTCCGTCAGGGCCGCGC
>JALGUK010000100.1 GCA_029820875.1 Candidatus Zipacnadia bacterium | reverse complement strand
AGAGCCTGTCGCTCGGCGCTCGGTGAGGCGAAATCTCAATAGAACGACTACGCATGTAGACGCTTATCCTGAAGCATCTCGGGACGGGGGTTCGAATCCCCCCGCCTCCATTCTCTCGTATTTCGTCTAAGTTGCTGTATTGACAATATGTTAGGCGAATCGGCGGAGACACCCGTTTCCGTTTCGTGCACCATATTCGCACCTGAACTGCCCGAAAGCACCGTATCGGCCACCCTCTCGGTGATTCCGGCAAGGCGTTCGTTGCGTGTCCGGGCGTACGTGTTCGCGGTTAGCCCCGGCGTACTGTGCCGGGCCAATTCCTGAGCTTCCTTGTGCGTGGCGCCCGCCTCATAGGTCAATGTCACGAACGAAGTCCGCAGCGCATGAAAGGCAATCTTGCCTTCCGGCGTACTCTTGGGTATCCCGGCCGCCCTCAAATCCTTGTCGAGCTCCCGCGCCGGATGGGAAGGCACATAGAGAAGCGCATCCTTCGGGCAGACGAATTTCCGAAAGAACTGCTGGTACAGCGACTGCACGATCCCGCTTCCGCAGAAGGACTCCAACTGGCGAATCATCCGTTTCGGCAACGGCTGAAATCCCGGCTGCCGGTTCTTCGTCCAGGCAGGGTCCAGCCTCAGCCCCCCGCGCTCCGTGTCCAGGTGCTCCCGCGTGAGTGATCGAAGTTCACCCGCTCGCAACCCCGTCACCATGGCCACGGCGTACAAAAGCCTCAGATGGTCCGGGGCCACCTCCAACAATCGACGCGTCTCGTCAACGGTCAATGCCCGGTACTGCGATTCCGGGGTCGCATCGACTCTGCTAAGCTTGGCCAGCGGATTCTCGGACAGGTAGCCGCGAATGGCGCACCAGTTACAGAAGCTCACGATGGCCTCGGTGATGTTCGCAATGGTCTTGCCTGCCTTGCCCCGGTTGGCGAGTTCCCGAACGGTCGCCTCCACGCGAGGCAGAAAGCCGTCCAGGTCGCCGAGTACTTGCAGGTCCAACGTCTCGGCCCACAATTGCAGGTGGCGCCGTTTGTGAGCCAGGTGGTGCTCCGACCACGGGCGGTTCTTCTTGCCCCCCTGACATCGGCCCCATTCCAGGTACTCGGTGACCGCCTCCGCAAACGGACGCTCCCGGTACTTGAAATGCGTCTGCCGGGGCTCCCGATACCCGAGCTTCACCTGTCGGGCGTCGTCTTCCAACTTCCGGGCGATTCGCAACGTCTCCGATCGCTTCTTCGAGCCTGTGAAGAATCGCTTCTTCCCCGTCTGGTCGATGAAGAAACCCTGATACCGACCGCTCGCACTTGGTTTACGTCTGGCACCTGCCATAATCAACCCCTCACTTTCCGCCAGCACTCCAGAAGGTATCCCGATATCGACAGCCCGGCCGCCTGCGCGTCCTTCACAAGCTGTCTATGGTCGGCGGGCGTCACGCGCAGCGCTACGGGCTTGCTACGCCGGTCTTTCGCCTTCTTTGGAGGTCGGCCCATTCTCTTTGTCCTCTTTGCCATAAAGGCAATATACTTATCGTATACACAAAAGTCAAGCAGAAAGTTGAGAAATTCTCCGCTGCAACTTTTCGGCTTCTTTCTTCGCCACTTCCAGGCGATTGCTCAGGTGCTCCCGCAACGCGCGGACCGTCCAGACCGGTTCCCCGAACAGCCGCACACTCGGCGGCAACTCGCCGCGTTCGACGGCCCGTTTGATAGAGACCCGATGCCGGTCGAAAATCTTCGCCAGCGCCTGTTCGGACAGAACGGTGTCCGGTGCCAGCGTACCAAGTTCTTCAATGATTCCCGTGTTCATGTTCTTCTGTTCATCCATTTGCAAAACTACTACCTTTCCTTGCTCTTTCGATTCTTCAGCGGTTGGCGCGATCGTCTTTTCATAAAGTCACCGACAGCGTGCAGCACTCGGCGTCGTCGTTCGCGTTCTTCTAAGCTCGTCCTACCCATGAGGGCTCCCGTACCAACGGTCCCTCTGCTACCCACACGGGGGATGGCTAACTATAGAACGTTGTTGTCGGGCAACATGGCGACAAACTGGGTAATTTCGGGCGATAACTCCTTCCGGCCCCAACACTTGCGGCCGTAAACGCACTTCAAGGCTGTGTTGTGCAAACAACATGGTCTGTACCACTTTCCGCATAGCTGTGTTGTCCCACAACAGTTGGGCTGTGTTGCCCCGTAACAGTTGTCTTTTTTGCGTGGCAGTTCCTTCCATGTTGGTTGCCTTTCCGAAATCCGCGATTGATAGGCCCCTTCGGCCTTGACCTGGGCGGCTCATAGTCCGATGTGCCGTAGTGCTTCCAGCGGTCGCTCACGGTGTACTCGTTCGTTGCCTTATGGACTCCGACTCCGCTTCTCGCTATGTCGAGAAACCCTTTGTCGCGCAGCTCATCAAGGGCCGTCCGAAAGGCACTCGCCGAGATGCCCCACTTGTTTTTGGCCTCCCGGTACGTAAACGTGATCTCTCCGTTGTTGGCGATCTCCCACTGTTTTCGCCTATAGCCAGTCTTCATCATCTGACGTTTTGTCCAGAACTGCGCCAAGACGACGTGGGCCGTCGGCGTCCGCAGGGATCGGAACGCCTGCGATTGAAAAAGCTGCTTAGGGATCCAGATGTTCGGACTCTTTGCCATATCTTGCTACCTCAATTCTGCAAGGGCGCCGTCTGCTTCACACACGGTATGACACGCATCGAGCTGGTATAGTACAGAGCCCACTGCAGAACGCCATTTGTGGCTGGGAGTATTGGTGCTATCAGTCTGCCTCCCTCAACTCCCTTGGTACGCACCGGGCCTGGGCGCGGGAAAGGAACCCGCATCCCTTACAGCCGGTGCAATTTTCAGAGTCCAATCCCCCACAGTAGCTACAGACAATAAACGGCGCCGACAGGTTGAGCTGGTCGACCGCCTGCTTGAGTCCCGCGTTGAACGGTTGTTCTCGGAACTGTTTGAACATCGCCGGATCGTCCTTCCTGGCCACCGTGACCTCGCGCTTGAGACTACTGATCCGCGTTGACCACTCCCGGAACGCCTCGGCCTCTCGGAACACATCCTCCAGGTGCGGCGGGACCGGGCGTCCGTCCCCGTCCACAAGCTGTTCGGTCCGTTTCGCCTCGACCTGCTGGCGCTCTTTCAAATCGGACGTGGCGTCCGTTTTGCCGGGCGGTCGAGGCTCCGGGGCGGGCTCGGATTCGGGCTCATCCTCGGAATTCAAAATTGACGTCACGTCACTTTTGGCGTTTGGGAGCTTAGAATCGGGTTTTTCTTGTGGTGCGTTGCCCTGCACGTGATCCCACACCGGTTGCAGTCGTTTGAAATCGCGGTACGGCAGGCCCTTGGCCGCTGTATAGAATTGCATGCACCGCCGGGCCTTGCGCGGGCTAACCGTCGTGTCTTTCATCAAATATCTGCCCCACTCGCCATGCTTGACCAGTTTTTTGGCATCCAGGAGCAGACCACCCAGGATACGAGACTTCTCGAGTACCTCACCTATAGATTCGTTCCGGGCGAGATCGACCGTGTTGATGTCCTTTGTGAGGTCGGTTAGTGACATTCCCATTTGTGCCTCCAAACTCTATAGTGTTTATGAATCGATTGCTCTGCCTTTGCGGCGCTTCGCTATGCCATGGCTGCACGCGACCTTGCCTTTGCCGTGATCCGCTCTGCTCTGCCTTAGCGCGGTCCTGTCAAGCGCTGCCCTTGCCACGCGATGCCGAGCAGTGCCTTCGCCGCGCTGAGCACTGCTATGCCGCTGCCGCGTGAAGCACAACTTTGCTCCTGCCGGGCGGCTTTTTCAATTAGGGACATGACGATCCTCCGAGCAATCGCGAGCCGCCATCTCAGCGAGGCGAGACCGGACGGCCGCAAGATTGAAGAGAAATGTGCGGCTGTCAACGACAAGACAAGGAATGTCCCCTCTTCTCGCGCGTGCCTTAAGCCATCGGACTGGGACACCTACGCGGGATGCACAGGTCGGCAGGTTTACTAACTCGGTGTTTGCGTTTTGTATCATGCCCGAGATCGTATCAGAGGGGCATGTGCGCAAAGCGGTGCGCGATATGTGATTCTGGCGTGATTCCTATTTTTTTGCGGGGCGTTTCTTAGCCATTCGCTTCTTTTGGACTTTCCTCCTCGTAGAGGCCTGCGGTCGTGCCAGGTAGAATGATCCGTCCCCGCGCGAGTGAATCATCCGTCCCCAGGCGGGGTGCATCTGGCCGTCTCTTCTACGAAAGGTGTGGCGCAAACGATAGTTCGCGTTGGCCGAGCCGATCTCCTCCCCAATCGTCTTTTCACGAAGACCCAGCTCTGCCGTTGCGTCTTTCTCCCACTCTGCCCAGAGCAGCTTAACGCAAAGCGCTTGCGTCGCGCCAAACTGATAGTCCTGCCCGTACCACGTAACCGATGAGTAATCATCGGAGTGCATACACGGCTTCGATTCCCCGTCGGCGTACACGACCTGCAAAACCCTGTCCACCTCTGTTTTTGGCTGCATCAGCCCGTGTGCCCTGATTCGGTTCGCCAGCTTGTCGAGATCCGTTTGCAGGTTATGCTTACGCAGGTGCTCGGCGAATGCGGCCGCATCATCGAACAGTTCCTCAACCGTGTCCTCATCGCTGAACCCGTCTATCGCCAGCGTCTCTTTCCATCGCTCGATCAGGGCTAGGCCCTCTTCGCTGATTGTCACCAAGCAAGCCAACACCTCGTGTACGATATCTTGGGCGGGGGCTATAACGGGCGATGCGAACACCTCCTCCTTTTGGGCAATGATCTCCTTCAGCAGGTCGGTTGTCCGGTGGATCGTAACCGGCCAGCACTCGGCCAGCTCGAGAGCGGTGCCTTCTAGATACTCCTGTCCCGTCATGTGCCTACTTGCCAACATCTTCTGCCAGCGCTGGGTATCCCGGCGATCCTGGCCTGTCTTACCATGCGGAAATCTAATCTCGAAACGACGTAGGAAATCTGTACGCCCTCGTTCGTCCGGGGGCGTGCTGTCCAGGTATGCCGATGTCTCCCGTTCATTGGCCGGATCAAACCAAACGATGTTCGCAACCCCCCAAGCGATATCCGTAATCGCCTCAGCCAATGTCGTCAACCAATGGTCCGGTTCTTCTATGGGGTTCGGCAGACACCTTCCATGCGTCGCATCAGAAGTCATGGGATTCACCTACGTGAAAAAGAACCACCTTCGGCGCTATGAAGAATCGCCGAGGGTGTGTCTTCCCGGAAGTGGCTTTTGCTCGTGCTGATATGTGTGGACGATCCTTCATGTGTAGCGAGAATCACGATAGAGTGTTCCATACCAAATGTCAAGTCTGCCCCATGGGCCGCCTGATTCCTCCCTATTCGCCAGCCCATCAGGCTTTGTGCAACGAAGCGTGCGACTGCGCAAAGAAAAAAGCCGGGGCTGGTGAACGGTGGTCGAGACCGTGGCCGCGAGGGCCTCCCCGGCGCAATGATTTGCATGCTAAGATGACGAAATCGACCGTTATCACCATGTCACCATCTTACCATTCGCAATTGAAGACCTCAAGGCGTCAACAGGCGTACAGCCCCGTGACACCGCTTTGCATGTCCTCGAAGGGTACGTCGGCGTACATGTTGGCCGTCGTTGCCGGCGAGCTGTGGCCGAGCTGCTTTTGGACTTGCCGCAAGTTGCCCGTCTTGCGAAGCAGATGGACGGCGAGCGTGTGACGGCTACTGTGAATGCTCAATTCTCCCGGCAGGCCCGCCCGCCTAATGGCGGACTTCCAGATGCGTTGCAGGCCCTGGGTCGTCAGCGGCCCGCGAGAGCCGACGAACAGAGGCCCCTTCGTCGCGGCCAAGCCCTTGCGGTATTTGGCCGGCACGTCGCTCACACGGGCCGAACGCCAGGCCAGATAGGCCCGTAGATGGTCCACCAGTTCCTTGCCGACAGCGAGACTCTCAGGCTTGCTCTGGCGGCGTTTCTTGACCCGCTGGACCGTCAGGCAGCCCCGCTTGAGGTTCACGTCCTCGACGGTCAAGGCGGCGATCTCCGAGACGCGCAGGCCCGTACTCAACGCCAGATCGACCACCATCCAGGTCAGGGGGCCGTTGACCCGCCCAGCCCGTAGATCGACGATGGCGCGTGCCTCCGTCACCGTCCGAAGCTGCTTGACCTCCTCGACGCTCATATACTTTTCTCTGTCAACTGACATGGTTATGCCCTCCACGTTTTGTACAGGTTTGCGAACCGACCCGGATTCTGTACGCCGTTCATGCGCTTCTGTACAG
>JALGUK010000099.1 GCA_029820875.1 Candidatus Zipacnadia bacterium | reverse complement strand
TGCTTACGGGGGCACCGACACCCACTTCTGCATGGCCGACCTGCGCACCGTCAAGACTCCGAACGGTTTCCCATTGCTCGGCGAGGTTGCCGCACGGATGCTCGACCTGTGCGGCATCGTCGCCAACAAGAATACCATCCCCGGCGACCACAGCGCCGCAGATGCAAGCGGCGTGCGCCTCGGGACGCCGTGGATTACCCAGCGCGGCTTCAAGGAACCGCACATAGAGCGGTTGGCTGAAATGCCGACGTATTCCTCAACATCCAGCCCTTCGCCTATATCGGGCCGCGCGACCTGCTCCCAAGGGGGAAGATGCAGTTCGATGTCTTCGAACGCCTGAAGGCGCAGACCGAGGAACTCATCGAGGACACGATGCCCACCCACCCCCCAGCCCGACGCGGGTATCCGCACCGGTTCCTACTCGGTTCGGCCAGGCCAGCCGCAGACGGCGCTGATTCACTGCCTGCGGAGGTCCGCCAGGCCTGCGCGGAGCACCCGTTGTTCGAATGCGGCAACATCGGTCTTCTGCTCATCCGTGGTGGACACCCGAGGGCGTTCCTGCAGAATGTTGTCACGTCCGACATGTTCAGCATCGCCAGGGGAGAAAGCCTCCATACGTTCCTACTGGACGAAAACGGCGTTCTGATAGACGATGTGTTGGTGGTCAATGTCACCGAGGGCATGGCCGGCAGGTACTACATCGTCACACACGCGGCTAACCATGAGCGGGTGAAGGCCTGGCTTCGAGACCACTCCGACGGCTACGTCATCTTCGACAAAGAAGACATCTTCCGCAAGATTGAGGGGCCGGTCGTCGTGGACGACCTCGGTGATGACTCCGCCGAGCCGAATGAGCGCGTCTGCGCCGAGGCCCTGCGATCAAGCGCCGAGCCGGAACAGCTTGCAAAACGACGAAGCGCAGGGCTTCCTATCTACGATGAGCAGGATGAGCGCCCGACCGGCCTTCAGCTTTACCGTAGCGGCCACGCCGATAAGTTCGCTCTCACCAAGCCGTATTTCATCGGCCAGCGGGACATGGAGCGGTCCGTTGACCTGCCTGCAAAGCCCAAGACGTTCAAGTGGCAAGATAATGCGGAAAAGCAGGGCGAACTGAAGCACACGCCGCTCCACGAGGAACATCGAAAGCTGACCCGCAAGATGATACCGTTCGCCGGATGGGAGATGCCCGTTTGGTACACCGGCATCGCCCAGGAGCACGCCGCGGTCCGCAACGCCGCCGGCCTTTTCGACGTCGGGCACATGGGAGTGCTCGAGATATCCGGCAACCGCGCCTTCAGCTTCCTGGATGCCGTGACCACCAACGAGGTCCGCCAGCTTGCAATCGGGCAGAGCCAGTACGCCTACATTCTCGACCTCGACGGTTTGCCCATGGACGACGTGCTCGTCTACCGTCGCGGGCCGCAGAGGTTCATGATGGTGGTCAACGCCGCCAATGCCGACAAAATCTGGGCATGGCTGAACGCCGTCAATTCGGGGGAATACGTACTCGACCGGCAGTTTCCTCACCGCGACATCGGTGGCTCTGTGACCATTCGTGACCTGAAAGACCCGTCCGCTGGCGGTGAGCAGTTAACCGACATCGCTCTCCAAGGACCGGCATCGGCGGATGTACTGCGCCGACTGCGCGGGGAGCAGCGGGTTGGTGGTCCGCTGGCGGCGCTGGTGAGGTTCGAGTTTATCGAAGACGAGGTCGCCGGCATTCCGGCGATTATCTCCCGCACAGGCTATACCGGCGAGGATGTCGGTTTTGAATTGTATGTCCATCCCGACAACGCCGTGAGGCTGTGGAACTTGATTCTCGAGGCGGGCGAGGAATTCGGCGTCAAACCGGCAGGCCTCGGGGCACGGGACTCGACTCGAATCGAGGCCGGGTTGCCGCTTTACGGCCACGAGCTGGCAGGCCCTGACGAGATTACTCCCGCCGCAGCCGGATACGGAGCGTTCGTCAAGCTGCACAAGCCGTTCTTCGTCGGGCGCGAGGCGGCCATGGCCCGGGAACGGAACCGGAAGATGGAAATCATACGATTCCAGCTCAACGGCAAAGACGGTCGCGCGGTGCGGCCGGGAGACCCCGTTGTGTCCAGGCACGGCGAGTACATCGGAATCGTCACGAGTTGCGCCCTGGTGGAAGGTGTGCAACTTGGTATGGCCTATGTGGACCGCAGGGTGACACGCCCGGGCACCGCGATAGCTATCTTCCCGCTGCCAGCCAGAGACCAAGTACCAGCCTTTGCCGGTGCGGCCGATATATCGCTCGGCGACCGCGTGCTCCTGCAGGAGAATGCGACGATACTGACACGGTTCCCGGCCTAAAGGGGGAGAAGACTTGCCCGCACGCGCCGCCATCATGCCCGCGATTTTGCTCCTCTGCGGATGGCTGAGCATGCCTCTGTACGCGGACGGTGGGATTCTGGCCACGTTCATACCACTTGACGAGGGGCTCAGCACGGACCAGCGTGCGATTGTGGTCCGCAACTCTGACGCCGGAACCGAGACAATGGTTCTGTCAACCAGATACGACGGTCCTGCCGCCGACTTCGCCTGGGTTATTCCGCTGCCGAGCCTGCCGTCGCGCGAGCAGGTTTCCACCGTTCCGAACGGCGAGCAGATGTTCACCGAGTTATCGCAGCGAACCCAGCCGATGGGGATAATTCAGGAATATGTCGGCGGGGGTTGCGGGTGCGTCGGGGGCGGCGGTCAGTCCCCGGCGGATACAGTTGAGCTGGTGGACCATATTGTGGTGAGCGGTCTTGAGATATCGTTTCTGGAAGCGACTGATTCAACCGACCTGCTTGAGTGGCTGAACGCCAACGGCTACCTCTACCCGCCGACCGCATTGAGCATAGTGGACTTTTATGTCTAGAAGGGCTGGAAGTTCGTCACAGTCAAGGTGGACACCCCCGATGCCCGCCAGGGCGGGCCTTCCGAAGGCTACTTCCCGTCCGCTCCTGTTAAGCTGACATTCGCCACCGACCAACTGGTCTTTCCGCTTCACATTTCTGCAGTCAGCACTCATCCCACGGGCGCAAGCATCCTGCTGTACGTGTTCGACCAGCACCGTGTGCGCGAGGCGGCTCTGCCCACTGCGGACATGCAGATGCCGGACGGGATATACGAGTCCGCAGCGGAGTTCCGTATGGCTTACGAGCAGGCATTCCGCAGCCGTTTGGCTGAGTTTGGAGGGCGTGCTCTACTGATCGAGTACGCCGGACCGGCACAATGTGTGGAAGATGCGGACTCTTCGCTCAAGCCGTTGCTACAGGCCGGGTCAAGCCGGTATCTCACGCGCCTGCGCACGGTGATGACACCGGTACAGATGACCGACGACATCACGCTTGTGCAAAATGACACCGACGCGCCCGTGGATTTGCAGATGGCGGCTTACGCAGGCGGGCTTTTTCGAACCGGTTTGCTCGCGTTGACCCTCGCCTTGGGTTTCTTCTTCCTGTTGCGCATGTGGCAAACCGTCGTACCGTTCAGACGGGCGCTTGTGGAGGCGGTATGGGTGGCGCTGGCGGTGGTCCTTGCGATTGGAATAACGTAGCAAACCGCGCCGCACCGGGCTTGCCTCTTACCACCTACGCCACCCAAGCGCAAGCCGGTTGTCCCCGACACTGACGTACATAGAGCATCGCTGTAACCCTGGCTGCGCATCGACTGAACAACAAGTGACCAACGCGGCCAGTGAGGATGACCGAGGCGGCTACGGCCCATCCCCAATTACACGAACGGGAATGACACCGGCACGGCTTTTGCCGCGTGCATCTAATTCAGGTCCCTGCTGTAGCCTGACCCCACGAACACCATAAGGCCGTCCTTCGGCGTCAGGCCGTAAACCCCTGAGAACTGTTGGTCCTCTTTCAGCCACTTGACATGACCGTCGCAGAAGGCGTAGTTGCCACCGCCGTTGTGGATGCGGTGCCCGTACCAGCCCGAGTACCAGAAGTATCCCCAGCCGTCGCTTGCGCCGCTGCCGTTGCAGGGGCGAGCATACGTGCGGAAGTGGGTCCACCCGTACTCCCAGATCGCCGCAATATCCGCGGGCCTGTTAATCTGTGCAATCCTCACCTGGAAAGGGTACTGCATGACGACGCCGTTCCAGAAATAGCTGCAATTGAGGGGCGACAAATACTCCGACTTGGCGGATGGACACTCGAATAACTTGTTGTTCTTGACGTAAGGCATGATTTTGCCGGGAATTGATGGCTCTGTATAGTCGTTTATCTGGCAAAACGGCATCGTTTCATCATAATCTTGAACATACATAAGTATGGCGAGCATTAATTGCTTTTCGTTGCTGGCGCAACTTGCCTGTAATGCCTTCTCCCGTGCATGTGCAAACACGGGGAATAGGATCGCCGCCAAGATCGCGATGATTGCGATCACCACCAGCAGTTCGATGAGTGTAAATCCGCTGGACGGCTTGTCTATTTGAATCATCAGAGGCTCCTCCTCTCATGGTAGGCTCTAACAACCTCCGGCCAAACGACCCGGACCGGCACCTGCACCTGTTTCGTTGTCCCCCGCTCGGTGCCCCCAACTCTTGGCCCCGATGGCACCAGGTATTGAGGCTAATTAGTGTGAATCCACAGCCGCCGAGCCTCCGGCGTGTCACCGATTATTCGGTCCTTTTTCATCCACTTGGCATGCCCGTCGAAGAAGACGACGTTTGCGCCGCCATTGTGCCGGTCCGCCACGCAACCGGTGGTGTAGGGCGGCCCTAGGTAGCCCCAGCAGAACGGGCAGTAGGCAAACGGCAAGTCACCGGAAACGTAGACATGATGGTCTATTATGTCCAACGCGTACATCTGTTCAGCCGGATAGTTCAGATGCGGGAGTTTCTCGACCCATACGCCGCTGGTATTCTTTGGGAATCCAGGACGGTACGGCACATGAGGGTAGTTCGCGCCGTAGCTACTGGCAATACGGTCCCCGCCATAGCCACTGGGACCGGTGCGGGTATTCGTCAGTATATCGGCGGGACATTGGAAGATGTTCTCGTTCTTGATATAGGGTTGGAGGAATTCCGGCCAGCAGTAGCGGAAGTAAGGGGTGGTCGAGGCGAGAAACGGCAGCTTCTGGTCGTAGTCCTGGCAGTACATCTGCAGCGCCAGAGCCATCTGTTTGGTGTTCGACAAACACGCTGAGGCGAGCGCTTTGTCTCGCGCCTTCGCGAACACGGGGAAGAGGATTGCGGCCAGGATCGCGATAATCGCGATCACAACGAGCAATTCAATGAGCGTGAACCCCAATCTCCCATCTTGCCGATGCACCGTTTAGCCCCCCTTTTCTCACATTGCATTCGCTTTGATGGACTTACGCGTCTGCGACTCCTACCTTATACTCACCTCCTTGGCAGGGAATTATCTCGTGCATTTTCATTGTGCGTCTCTTTATGCCACAATTGACAGTCTAACACTCTTAATTTACGCCGTCAAGCGTTTTGTATTGGACCTTCTTATTATAAGACATCCGCTTTACCAATGGGAAATTGCAGAGGTTTCGCCGGAACATCGGAGAATTGACAAGCGTCGGATATCCTTGGAGAGTTTTCATAGCCAACATGCCGCGGGAGGTTTATATGCAAACGACCAAGCTCGCCGGAATATGGATGATTTTTCTCGCACTTGCGCTCCAAAGCGCATACGCCGCTCGATTCACGGATACCTTCTCCACTGCGCCCGGGGCACTGAACCGCAAGCCGTTCGTCTGGGACAGGTTCAACGCTTACCACGGAGCAGGCTCGGTCTGGCAGGCCCACGACGGGCTTATCGAATACCGCACGAACAAGCAGGTTGGGACGTATTGCGGCCTGGGCTTTGCAGGCGCGGGGATAGACATCACCGATGAAACAAGGTGGAGCCTGGAGACCGGCTTCCGGCACGTAAGCGGCGCCGCCCCGGACGGGTACATGTACATCGCCTATGTGAGGTGGTATACGTCTGTCCCGGGCCGGATGCGGATTCTGGGGCTTTCCTATGACGCGCAAAAGCGGCAGCTCAACCTCTACAACGCCGTCGAGAACGAGGAGCCAATCCCGGCGGATTTGACCGGCCCATTCCATGCCGTCCGCCTGACAGTATCAGACGGCCGGGCGCGAATCTACGTGGATGGAAAACTCGTTGGGGGCCCCTATAAGCTGAAGGTGCGCGAGTACGGCGCGGCAAAGGAATTCCTCTTCGGCCCTCTCACCGAGACCAAGCCTCACACTCTCGACTGCCAGTGGGACTACCTGGCGTTCACGGACGAAGGGGCGTTCCCCCCGGGCGCAGGGAACTGGAATCCGGCATCGGATAAAAAACCTGTTGCGGAAGGGCTGAATATCGTGCAGGTAAATGACGTCTTCAACCAACCCCCGTATCCCGGCATCAAAGTGTGGTCAGCAAGGAGAAGGGAAGTAAGCGCTGGGAGCAAGCCCTACCGGAGTACATGCGTCGCTACCGGGAGGTGATGGCCGAAACGCCCCGGCAGATTAAGGTACCCTTCTACGACTACCCCGACGAGCAAGGGCCCAGCGCCCAGAACGTCTACCAGGACCCCTATGTGCTCAGGTACGACGACAAACGCCTCGTAGGTATCGCCATGCTCACCCGGGGTGTCGGCGACACGGCCACCGGCTTTATGGATTACAAGATGTGGTATCGCGTCTCGACCGACGGCGGTGCAACCTACAGCGAGCTCAAGCCGATTGTACAGCAAGGCGAAGAATACTCGCCGATGCACCCGATAAAGTACGTCTATGTCGGCAAGAACAGCTTCTGCTACGCGACAATCCCCGGTATTATGCTGAAGATGAGC
>JALGUK010000098.1 GCA_029820875.1 Candidatus Zipacnadia bacterium | reverse complement strand
CGCCGACCAAGGGCGGAGCGATTAGCCTCGGCTACCGACTCTCCAAGACGGCGAGTGTAACCGTTACAGTACGCAATATCGCGGGACGAGTCATCCGCACCCTCGCTGTCAACGAGGTCCAGGGCGCTGGTCCCAATCGGCTCAGTTGGGACGGCCGCAACGACGCAGGCGTCGAGACCCCCAACGGCACCTATCTATGCGAGGTGCGAGCACAGACGGAGGATGGGCAGCAAGTGCGGGCGTTGCGACCCGTAATGCTGGTACGCTAAGAGCACTAAAACTCCCGTCAGAAAGGGAAGTTTGGAGGGCCGCGGTTTGCTTTACAAATCAGGATGGATGTGCTATACTGCGGCGGATTTTGTCCCGCCCACCGTAGAGTCAACGCGGCAAACTCGGAGGGAGGATGCGCGCTTATGACGACTCTTCGAAGGTGTCCCGTAAGTCGGCTGGTAGCAAAGGTTCTTATTGTCGCCTTTATCCTGCCGTTGGTGGGGTTTTACGGCGTGCGCCCGGCCATCGGCCAGGAGGAAATCCAGTTCAACAAGATAGCTGTCCTGCCGTTCGAGAACCTCAGCCGGTATGGGACAGAGGAGCTCGGTCAGCGAGCCGCAGATGCGGTAGCGATGACGCTCAAGCGTACCAGGGAAGTTCTGGTCGTCAAGCAGGATGAGGTGCAGGGCACCCTCAAAAGCCTGAACCTCTCCTTGCCGCTAAGGAGCAAGGAGCAACTGCAGCTATTAGGGCAAACCCTGGAAGTTGATGGTGTCCTGGTGGGGCGCATCGTGAAGTGCAATGTGGACCAGCCCCGCGGACGGGCGCTGGTTGAACTGCAGATGGAGATGCTTGATGTCGTAACCGGCGAATACCTCAACGGTGCCTGGGTCGAGCGCCAGACCCCTGAAAAGCCGGGCTACACAGGGACCGAGGATACCCTCGCGACCGATGTGGTCAACTTGGCCGCGCAGGACGCTGTGGACCAGATGATGGCCCTGAAGGTCCGGACCGGCAGCGTCATGCAGGTAGACCTGACCGGCGACGTAATGATTGACATCGGCCGCGACAAGGGCATGAGCGAGGGCCGCGAGATGGTTCTCATGCGCCCGGAGTGGGTACCCGAGCGTGAGAAAATGGTCTTCCGTAAGCTTGGAAAGGTGCGGATTACCGAGGCAGGCGCTCGAAGCTGTATCTGCCGGGCCGAGCCGGGCACACCGCTTCCCAGGACCACCGATAGGGTAGTTGCGATCTACCAAATGCCCGGTAAGAGGGTTGCCGTCGCGAAGAAGAAGACGATGAAGCATATCGTCAAAAGTGTCCTGGCCTTGGGGCTGCTGTGGGGCGTCATCAGCATAGCGAGTTCAGGCAACTCGCAAAGCTCCCCGAACGCGTATCAGCCGCGCCTGGTTCAGCAGCGGCCGGGTGATCTGACTGCTATTCGGGTGACCTGGCCGATATCAAGCATCCCCGATGTGTCAAGGGTGCTTGGATATGTCATATATCGTTCCCATGGCACAGCCATCGGCCTCGGTCAGTATCCCGCCACGATTCCGGAGTTCAACGCCACGCCTGAGAACATAGTGCAAGTGATTCAGGGCGGAGAGCGCACGGTATGGGACGACGCGCCCACTTCCATCCCAGCGCCATATACCACCCAGACCATTGACCTGAGCAAGACTATCGTTGATCTAAGCGGTAACGAGGAGGACCTTTCCTTCAGCGCCACCTGGACCGTCATTCCAGTGAACGCCGGAGAGACCTACTTCTACCGAATCGCCCGAATCGCGGAGCACTTCGCCGGTCCCACAGGGAACATTCCGCAAGGGACGACAGGGGGAACGACTACCTCGACGACAAGCACCAGAGGCGGTCCAGTGGGGCGGGGGATGCTTGTGGGGCGGCAGCAACGACAGGACGAGGAGCAAACGTACGAGTTCGAGATCTCTGACGATGGCGGTCTCTTGAGTGCGCCCAGTGATCCACTCGGTCCGGTGACATATATTCTGCCGCCGATGCCTCAGGACCCGGCCAATGGTGCCGACAACCAGGAGGCAGACCGGGTGCGGTTCGTGTGGGAACCTGCGGCTGGTGCAAATGAGTACCGGGTGGAGGTCTTTACAAACCCCAACACGACGGGAACGCCGATATTCGCCTCACCAACCCAGGTCGTCACGGTGTCCGGTCAGCAGGCTGTTTCCTTTGACTGGGTCGGAGCCAACTTGCAGGGCCAGCAGACTTACTACTGGCGGGTCGGTGCACGGCGAAGCGGCGAGAGGCTCCCGCTGTTGCTGTCGACCAACAGCGAAGGCTGGATATACAGCCCGATTTACAGCTTCCGTACGGCCGAAGTGCCGCCGCCGCCGCCGTCTCGTTGATAAGAGGACGATTCTTCCAAGCTGACCGTGGCCTGGCCCGACGCCTCGTCGGTGCTAAGGATGGAGGAGCTGAGAGCCATGCATCTTAGGGCCCTTCGCGGGACGACCATGCTGGTGATTGTGGCAGCATGGATTGCACTTGTGCTGTGGCCGAGTCTTGGGGCGGCCCAAGAGGCCACCAAGCCGGTAACGGTGCTGGTCTACATAGGTGCTGACCGCGACGCGAACCACGAAGGATATGCCTTCGATGACATCAATGAGATGGAACTTGTGGGTTCGACGCCGGATGTCAACATAGTAGTACAGGTGGACCCGTTCGATGGCTCGAGCTTCGGCGGTGTCAAGACACCTCTGCGTTATCTGATTGTTCAGGACGATGACCCGAATCACATCGCCTCTCCAGTCCTGTCCACGGTCCCCGAGTCAAGCACGGGCGACCCAGATACGCTTGTGGAATTCTTCTCATGGGCGACTCAATTATTCCCGGCCCAGCGCGTTTATCTTATCCTGTCCGATCACTGGATCGGAAGCGGATGGAAACCGCGAGGCCGGCAGACCCAGACATTCGCTCAGATGGGCTTCCTCTATGACCAGACCGACGGTGGAGACTACCTGACGGTTAAGGAGTTGGCGGATGCCCTTGGCCGCATTAAGGCTATTCGTACGTCTGTGGATTATCCCACCGGCAAGAACATCGAATTCCTGGCGTTTGACGGCGGCCAGGCGGGACTTATTGAAATAGCATATGAAATCAAGGATAGCGTGGACCTTGTCGCCTTCTCGCAAATTGACGAGCCGAGTGAAGGCTATCCGTATGATGCCATGTTGGCGCTGATTACGGACGACCCGACGGGGTCTGTGGAGAGCTTGGCTGGTGATTGGGTCACGGCGTACGTCACAGCAGCCGCAAGCGCTGGCGGCGAGGAAGAGGATGATGGCGAAACAGGCGGAGAAGGCGATACAGGTGATGACGGAGGGGGAATGGGGCTTGTCCCATCCATCTCGCGCCAAGTCGATGCACGGGGCCGCGCCGCCAGCATGTCACTGGCTCAGTCGGTAGTCGATTGCCGGCTTTTGCCGACCATACCCCCGCCGCTGGGAGTTACGGGTGATACGGAGACTGCGTCCCTCCTGCGGCATCTGCTTGACGACGCAGGCGCGCTGCGGGATAACTTCTCGGCGATTGCCGTTGCGCGTGACGGCGATCCGCCGGTGGCCGACCCTGGTGTGGACGTAACCTACTACGACCTGGTTACTTTCCTGCAGAACCTGGCTGATGCCGCCCAGAATACGGACCCGATAACGGCGACTCGAGCGGGCAGCGTGTTGACCGCGGTTCAGAACGCGATTGTCGCGGAGGCGCATCAGGAGCAAGCGAGTGGGCGGCCTGTTGAAAACCTTAACGGGTTGAGCATTTACTTCCCATCGGAACAACCGCTTTATGACTCCACGTATACATCGGCAGTCACCTTCGCCACCTTTACCCGGTGGGCCGAGTTCCTGGTTCAGTACTACAGTTTAGCGAACGATTCCACCAAACCCAGAATCGCGATTTCAACGCCGATCAATGGGGCATCTATTTCCGACACACGTCCCGTCTTGCGTGCCAACATTACCGACAGCGGCAGCGGTGTTGACCCCGCCTCCATCGTGCTGGAACTCGACGGAGCCGTCGTTCAGCTTGACCCTATCACTGACTACTTCGACTCCGGTACGGGAGTATTGGAGTTCACGCCGACAACAAGCCTGTCAATAGGCTCACACACAATCTCTGTGGATGCTGCAGACCGGGCCGGGAATCGTGCCGATACAGCGACCGTGAGTTTCCGGGTGGTGCGTACCACCATCTCGCAGGGGCTGCAAATGGTGTCGGTGCCCTACGCTAACGTTACCAACTCGCCGTCGTTCATTTTCGGAGTCGCCTCCAGCAACTTCAGCATGGCGCGTTGGGTGCCGACTGCAACCGCTTCGGGCAACAAGTATGCGGTTTACCCCGACCCCTATGCAACATTCAACCCGCCCGACGCCGACCCGAACGACCCGAGCGTTGGGGGGCTGGAAAATGTGGTCGTGCCAAACCCGCCAGCCGGGCTGGGGTATTGGATCCGTCTGCCCGCGGACTCGATTGTGGGTGATACCGGCGGAACGGCAGTCAGCGGACCATATACCATGTTCTTGCGCGTTGGGACGACACGGCCGCGCGGGTGGAACATGATCGGTTGCCCGTTCCTTTCCGCGGTAAGCCTGGGAAGCGCCGAGTTCACGCGTGGCGCAGAGGTTCTTGACCTCGGCGAGGCCATTGACGCCGGATGGCTTTCGGGAGCTGCCTACGAGTTCGTGGCCTCTGGAAGCGGTGGGTTCTATCGGTTCATGCCGATAGAAAATACCGTTCTCGAGCCCTGGAAGGGGTATTGGATTCGTGTCTATAAGGACGTGAAAATGACGCTCTATCCGCCCGGCCGTGGTGCCGCAGTGCACACAGCGGCGACCCCCACCGAGGTGCCGACTCCTTCGAACTGGCGTGTCCAGCTCGTGGCTCAGGCGGGAGACGCCATGGACCCGTGCAATTATCTGGGAGTGGCCAGCAGTGCTGCCGAAGGGCCTGACCGCGGCGATTTCGCCGAGCCGCCGTCAATTGTTGACGAGCTGAACCTGTACTTCCCACACCCGCAGTGGGGACCTGCCGCGGGACGCTACGCGCAGGACCTGCGGGCGGCGTTTACCGGCTCGAAGAGCTGGGACGTTGCGGTGGACTGCAAGCTGGTGGGTGAGACCGTAACGCTCTCATGGCCGAATCTGGCCGCCGCGCCGCGTGGTCTGCGATTCATTCTCGACGACCTTGACAGCGGCAAGAGCATTTACATGCGCACGGCCGGGTCTTACTCGTATCAGGCAACCGAAGGAACACGTCACTTCCGCATCACCGCAACTGCTGAGGGTACATCGGGTCTTGTTGTTACGGGCCTTAGTGTGGAACCGGTGAGGGGCGGGGCTCAGCACGTTACCTATCGACTTAGCAAGGATGCAGCCGTGACGGTGCAGGTATACAACATTGCAGGACGGCTGATCCGGACTATCGTCAATAATGCACCCCAGCGCGGCGGATTACAATCGGCTACCTGGGACGCCCGTTCGAGCGAAGGTGCGGCGGTCCCAGCCGGGACGTACCTGTTGAAAGTAACAGCCCGTTCCGAATGCGGGGAGCAGTGTTCCGCTGTCCGGACGATGATGGTAATGCCGTAAGGTCTCGGTGGATTGAAGAAGGTACGTCGGGCCGGATCCAATGTAGCCACGGGCGTAGGTTGGCGTTTAGTGATGAGACCAGCGGGACGAACGAGCCTGGCGCCCCAGGGACATGTCAGGAGGCAATGATACATGATGAATAGTCGGTCGATGATCCTCCTCCAAGTTCTGGTCCTCGTGGCAGCGTTGGGCCTGGTGGGGGTACGCGCCGGAGCTCAGCCGCTCTATAGTGAGGTCCAGAAGACCTATGTGGATGACCCTACCGGGTACGTCAGGCTCGGGATGGTGGAGTCTGAACTTGCCCGCATTATCGAAGGAGAAGGCGACAACGCCAAGACCACCTACAAGTTCTATCCCTCGGGTGATTTTGATTTTGAGACCCTGAGCGGGGACCCGAACCGCGATGATGACAATCGCCAGATTCTCCACGGCGCGGGAGTCATTAGTGTGGACGGCACGCCGTTTGAGATATCGGCAAGGATGAACGCAGTTGGGGCAGTCGAGAACATAAGCGATGCAGTCAACCCCTGGATAGAACCGCCCACACCGACTCGACGCGGCTTTGAATTCATTTATCAGGAACCATTTCCTATCGGTGGTGGGGGGAGCAGCGGTGGCGGCGGGATGATAGGCGATATCACCGGCCGCATCACGCCACGGCAGCAACAGATGGCCGAATACATCACCATCATCGGCAATGTCACAATCATGCGGGATACTATCCGCATCTCGTGGACGGTCCGAAACGACACGAGTACTCCTCACCAGATCGGGTTCAAGTACCTGCTGGGGACACAGTTCGGCGGGATGGACGCCCAGGACGGCCAGCCTATACTCCTTTCGGACGGCACAATGGTTGACCGCGAGTCTGTGTGGCCGTCCGCGACCAACCTGACCGGTTCGGTGCCGGACTGGTGGATTGCATTTGACGACCCGAACAATCCACAGGTCATACTGCGAGGTGCCCTCACAGGCGACGAAGTCAATGACCCGGGGTTCGCCAATTTCGCAGCTGGCAGGCCGGATCGCCTGGACATCGGGCTGCAAAGACGCCTCATGAGCACAACTGAGCAGTACGACTTTGTCCCGAGTACCCAGACCATTGTCGGGGAAGACTGGGCAGTCGGTGTGTTGTGGCAGGAGCGTACACTCGGGGCCGGGCAGTCGAGGCGTTACGTGACGTATTTCGGCCTTGGAGGTGCGGTAGAGGACTTCGTGGACCCGTATGTGCTGGGGGCGGATATCCCGTTTGCGCTCCAGGCTAATGCCGATAATAGCGGATACGAGGATTTCAACATCACAGCTTACGTTAACAATTACAATGAGCGCGTTCTCGGCAACGCCCAGGCGACACTTAAGCTGCCGCGGGGTCTGAGCATCGTCGGCGGTGCCTCGCGCACGCAGACCATAGGCGATGTGGCGCTGAACACAGAGGGCACGGCCACGTGGACAGTTCACGCGGACAGCAGTGCGGCTGGAACGGCAGAAATCAGGGTTATCGGGCCTAACGGGAAGTCAGTGTCACGCACAGTAACATTGCCGGCCCTTCCAGCGCTTTCGGCTGCTGGTTTAGCCCCGAGCGTAGGGCTGGACATGATCTCGGTGCCTTTCCAGTTCGACAACCTCGACGCGGAGTACGTCTTCCAGAGCCTTGGCTCTCTGACCAGTGGGGCGGCAGGCCTCGCGCGCTGGGATCCGGAGGCGGGAGAGTACAAGTTGTTCCCCGACGCATTTGTGAGTATCGTTGAGCCAGGAAAAGGCTACTGGCTTGTCAACCGAGCACTCGAGGAAATCAAGCTGCCGGAGGCAGGACGTTCCCCGGTCCCGCTTACCAGCGACTACCAGGTCCAGTTGGAAGCAGGCTGGAACATGATCGGCAATCCATTCACGCGGCCCATCGTCTGGTCTGAGACGGAAGTCATCACGCGCGGCCGCAAGGTGAGCCTGCGCCAGGCCATTGACCGGCAGGTCATCCGGGGGACGCTGTTCGAGTTCGATGCTCAAGCGCACGCGCGAGGGGATGACCCGTACAAGTTCGAGCAAACGCTCGACTGTACGCTCAACCCGTGGCGGGGTTACTGGGTACATGTATTGGATCCGATTACTTTGGTGTTCAAGCCGCCATTCACTATTGGCGGCGGCCTGGAAAGCCGGGGGGTGGACGTCACAGCCACCAGCCGCACGCCTTCACGCGACGATTGGCGTCTGCAAATTGTTGCCGCTGCGGGCGGCCTGACCCGCCGGAGCCAGTTCGCCGGGGTAAAACGAGGAGCTAGCGACGGATACGATGCAAGTGACGTCGAGTGCCCACCGCCTTGCCGTGATGCATCGTCAGGGACATTGCAGGTTTACTTCCCCCATGCAGATTGGGGAAGGAACGCGGGTAACTTCCTCACTGACGTGCGGTCGCCAAATGGTACGACGAAGAGCTGGAAGTTCGTAGTCGAGACCGATGCGACCGATACGCCCGTCACGCTGACATGGCCGACTGTTCGTGAGGTGCCACGCGACCTGAATGTTACCCTTACGGATTTGGATGCAGGCCGCCGCTGGGCGATGCGGACCCAGGAGCAATACGTCTACAACTCCGGGTCAGGCGGTGCACGCCATTTCCTGTTGACTGTCGAACCGAGGGGCAGTGGTGGACTGCAAATCACCAACCTCACTTGCGCTACCACTAGGGGGCGCGGTACTGCGACTATTTCCTATACATTGAACGCACCCGCCGCCGTGGATGCGCAGATTACGAGCATCACCGGTAAGGTAATTAAGACACTGGCCAGTGGGAGCCAGGCACCCGCTGGAACAAACAGTTTGGTGTGGAATGGGACCAATAATGCCGGCGCTGAGGTTCCGAACGGGACGTACTTGGTTAACTTAATAGCACGCAATGACGCCGGCGAGGTCGTGAAGGCGATTCGCACCATGGTCGTACTCAAGTAAGGCTTCTCCGACAGCCCATCGAGACGTTCGAGGGCGGTTGGCGAAGTCTAAAGTGCATCGCACGCCATGGGCGCTGTGATGCTCGAAGTTTGCCGGGCGACACTATGCCAGGGGGGAACCTGCATGACGCAAATGCGATCCGGCCCATGGAGTGCGCCGTT
>JALGUK010000097.1 GCA_029820875.1 Candidatus Zipacnadia bacterium | reverse complement strand
GTCAGGCGGGCGGCGTTCTGGTGGTCCTCCATGTAGTCATTGGGCGAGTGCACCAGCACAATCTCCGGTTCAATCTCCCTTATCACGGCCGTGACGCGCCGGAGGACGCTCTCCTCGTACCATATCTCGATATCGTTGACCAGGCCTGGGTGGTAGGTGGCCCCGATGATCGCCGCGGCGTTGGTAGCTTCCTGCTTGCGCAGGCGAATTATCTCCTCATGGGAGTAGGTTGCGGTGCCGCAGTTGCCGTTCCCGACGGTGAAGATATGCGGCTCATAGCCTGCATCCGCCAGCAGTGCCAGCGTGCCGGCCATCAGGAACTCTACGTCGTCCGGATGCGCCCCGACTGCAAGGGCTGCCTTGCGTTGTGCCATATTGATGACCTCCCGCAGATGGATAAACTGGGAATTACTTCCACGTCAGCCTGTCAAAAGCCTGCTGCTCAAATACGCTTTTCAGTCCAGCCGCCGGACCCAGACCGTCATCGCCGAGGGGGCGCGGTTGGCCCAGGCGTAGTAGGGGATTGCGACCAGCGATACGTCCTGCAAGCTCGACCGCCGGTTGCGGTCCATCGGCCGGTACAGGGGTTCCTGGATATCGCCGCCGGTCGGCTGCGCGCCCGGGATGTGGAGTCGCACTATGCCCCCCAAAAGGTCCGGGACATGCTCGATAACGACCTCATTCGCGCGTTGAGTGTAAATATGCGCGTCCAGCACGTCGACGCCGTCGTTATCCACGCTCTCAAGGCAATAGACGACCGGGCCGCGCTGGAGCGCTATGCTCCCCCTGTTTTCGGGCACGCGTGGATTACATTCGATGAACTGCACCGGCATCGGCATGTCCAGAAGGACCTCATCCCCCGGACTCCAGCGCCGGCGCAATCCCATGTATGAGCCGGGTATCGCCTCCTCGGGCGCCGGCTGCCCGTTTCGCATCACGGTCGCCCCGCGGCACCAGCCCGGAATGCGCAGAAACAGGGTAAACTCAGCGGTTTGTGCCGGTGAGATTTCCAGCCGGACCCGGCCCTCCCACGGGTAGCGCGTCTCCTGGCGGATTGTGACCGGGATTCCGCCCGGAAGGCGCCACTGCAGGCGGTAGTTGTCGTATAGGTGCACCCAGACGCCCTCATCGCTTGTGCTGGCCATGTAACCCGGCAAGGAGGCAAGCATTCGCTGAACATTGGGCGGGCAGCACGTGCAGGCATGCCACTCGGAGCGCCGATTTGTTCCACGGGTCACAGCGCCACCCCACGGATTCATCTGTTCTTTTCCGTCATGGGCAAGGGGGTTGGTGTAGAAATACGCCCTCCCGTCGAGGGAGACGCCGGCCAAAAAGCCGTTATAGAGCACGCGCTCCATCGTATCGGCAAAGCGTGCGTCGCCGTCCAGCGCAAGCATCCGCCAGTTCCAGAAGATATTGCCGACGGCCGCACAGGTCTCCGCATAGGAACGAGAGTTCGGCAACTCGAATGGCTTCCCGAATGCCTCACTCTCATAGCGGCTGCCTATCCCGCCGGTAATGTACATTTTGCCGCTCGTCATGTCGTCCCACTGACGCTGCAGGGCGTTGAGAATCGGTTGGTCGCCCGTCTCGGCGTAGTAGTCGGCTCCACCGCAGCAGAAGTACACGGCGCGGACCGCGTGACCCCAGATATGCTCAAAGGTCGTGATGCCCCGCTGCTGCAGGAAGAAGCCCGCGAGATTAAGGTACCGCCTTCGGCCGGTCTCTCGGTACAGCTCCACAAGCGCCATCTCGATTTCAGGGTGCCCCGGAGCGCCTTCGAGCTTGCCCGGGCCGAACACCTCGCACAGATAATCGGCGAAACGCAGCGCACAGCTCAGAAGCCTTGTCTCACCGGTGGCCCGATGGTGCGCGATTGCCGCCTGAAAGAGGTGCCCCGCGCAGTAAAGCTCATGCGCGGAGGCAAGGTCGCGGAAGCGGTCGCCTGCACGCTCGTTCACGAACCAAGTGTTGAGGTAACCGTCATCCCCCTGAGCTGCGACGACCGTCTCGACAACCTCGGAAAGAGTATTACGGAGCTGAGGCGAATCCTGCGATTGCAGCGCGAATGCGGCGGCCTCCATCCACTTGTACAGGTCCGAGTCGGTGAAAAGAGGCCCTCTGCGGGGGATACCCTTCGCACCTGCGAGCCGCCGGAAGTTGTCCACGACCCCGTGCTCTTCGAGCAGGCGCAGCATAAGAGGAATGCTGACATCCCTGTTTACCTGCAAGCGCCGGTGCCAAAAGCCTGGCTCTAAGGTTACCGCCCGGATGGGTACCGGCCGCAGTCGGCAGCAAGGGCTGGCCGTCGTCGAGACGACCCCCCGTTCACGCCATTGCTGGTGGTCTGAAGTCCCGTTCATTTGCTCCACTTCCAGCGCTCATCTGGCTCAAATTGGTGCTTACCCGATGTCCACATGGTACTCTCTGAACGCCTCGCCGGGAAGAAGCGCCCCGACGGCGTTCCAGGCGATGCCGGCGGCGAAGAAGTGTCCGAAGGCAAGACCAATGAAGAATGGAACCGTCCGCTGGTAAAGCTTCACCCCGCCGAGCTTGAGCACAATCACCTTTACCATCCAGCAAAGCATCAGCGGCGCCCACAGGAGGTAACCATATGTGGTCGCCATGCAGTATCCGAGCGGATGGAGGGGAAATCGAAGCAAGCGCGCCCGCGTGAACACCAGGCCGCCGGCCACGATGAAACCCACCAGCGCGTAGATGGAGCGTGTCAGGTCAGGCAAGCGGGGGCTGGACAGATAAGAGGCGAGTTGCTCGAACTCCTGGCGGGCCAGGCTGGTGCGATAGCCGCCCGCCGTAACGCCTCCCTCGAGCACGTTCTGGCCGTACTTGTAATATGCAGTCAGGTGCGTCCAGTATGCGGCGGCCAGGCCGAATACCAAGAAGAACATCATCCCCCACAGCATCCGGTTTGCGCGGAGCCCGGTGCGCTTCGACAGTTCCAGGTTCTCCATCTGGTAAGCCATTATGCTCGGAAAGTAGCCGCGTCCCAGGAAAAGCATCGTGGACAGAATCGTCAGGCTGCGGAAGTCGCCCCCGCGGCTCCAGGGCGCTGAGCCGGTTACGTTCATGATTAGGCGTTTCTGCTCCTCAAACGGAAACACCCACATGCTCGGCACGCCGGCCTCGGCGCGGATGCGCGTGAAGGTAATGGCGAATGTTATCAGAAGAGAAAAATATAGAGTCGTCAAAGCGGGGGTCATTCCCGCGGCCTTGCACCACATCAGGATTCCCGCCAGTCCCCCGAGCAGCCCGATGAGCGCAACCCCGCGGCGCATCGGATCGTATGGCCCAACCTCGCCGCGCTTCGCGCCGAGAATCTCGCGGAGTGCACCTGCGAATTGCCGCCGGGCCATGAACAAGAACACGAAAGCCATCGCAACATAGGCTCCGGAGCCTTGCTCTTTCGCGTACGGGATACCCGCTCCCTCATAACCCATCGCATTGGACACGACCGCCTGCAGCTTCAGCAGCAGATAGAAAATCCAGGTGGACTGCAACACCTCTGTGGATACAAGATAGCCGATGCCGGTGAACTCAGGACGGTAGTAGATGACAAAAGGGCGTGCCGCCGTCCACGGCCGGTCGGTGAAGATAGCCCCGAGGTCGTAAGTCTGCCCGAGTGCAGGTACTGAGGGTGTCAGGGCATGGAGCACGTTCAGCCCGTTGAAGATGACTGCAAGTAAGAAGCCGGCCCACAGCAGCGGGTTGCGAAGGTATGCCGAGAAGGCGCTTCGCTCGCCTTGCTGCGTCACCAGGTCCAACGCAAACGTGACCACAGGGAATGTCAGCCGTTCCTTTTCCGACCACTGAGGACGCAATAATATGACCAGGCACATCAGCGTGAAGAAAAAAATGACAAAAAACAGCGTCCATACGGCAAGAGGAGTGGCCCACGCATCCCAGGGCACCTGCTCATTGTCGGCGCCCTCGTAGCAGGTACGAACGACCGTCGGGTCGGTCGGCGCAAGCCAAGTCGGATGATAGTGCTGAAGCTCCGCAAAATGGTTCTCCGGCGTTGCGTGGTTCTCCGGCGTTGCGAAGTAGTGCAAAGCAGTCAGGCTGGGCAGGAAGTGCCGCACTATCCCCAGACTCGACATCGGCACACCTATGAGAGTCATTGCATAGACGAACATCATCTCCCTGCGTGTCAGGCCGATGCGCGGAGAGATGCGATTGAGGACCGGAACGGCCAGAGCCATCGCGAGAAGGGCTGCAAGAGACGGCACGGTCGGCACCGCGTTCCCGATGTTGCCCATGAATGTCATCAGGCCCGAGTAGCGGACCCAGAGGGCGCCCAGGAATATGAACAGGGCGGCCAGCAGCAACGCCCGCCCGCGCAAACCGCTCTCGGGCGCCGCTTCGGTGACATTGAGATTGTCGGTTGACGTTTCAGGGGCGTACATATAGGGGGAATTCTGCGGAAAGTGCCGTCAACCCTCTGTCGTCTCACCGGGAGGCGGGCCGGAGTTCCTCTGGCGCTCGTGCACCGCGGAGTACAGTTTAGACCGCGAAATCCCCGTCCGCTCGGCTACATCCCGGACGGCGTCCCGGACCGACTCACCGGCCTCCACCTTCGCGGCTACCGCGGCCACAGCTTCCTGGAGATTCCCCGTCTGTATCTGCGTCGGCGCTCCGGCGATTACGAGAGTGATTTCACCTCGCGGCTCAGCCAATTCCTTGCGCACTTGTTCGGCGGTGCCCCGGAGAACCTCCTCAAAACACTTCGTCAGCTCGCGGCAGAGGCAAACCTGGCGGTCGCCCAGCACTGCGCTGATGTCGGACAGGGTCTCTGAAATACGATGAGGGGACTCGAATACCACGATTGCGACGGTCTCATCGCGCAGCGACTCGAGCAGCGTCCTGCGCTCGGCCCTCCGGCGCGGCAGGAAGCCCTCGTACCGGAACCGGTCAGTGGGAAAGCCGGACAAAACCAGCGCTGTCAGCACCGCGCTCGGCCCGGGAGCGACGACCACCTCAATCCCACGCTTGACGGCTTGGCTTATCAACTCGTGACCCGGGTCGGAAATCCCGGGCATACCCGCGTCGGAGACGAGTGCAATCGTCTTGCCCTCGGCAATCATGTCAAGCAGCCGCGGTGTCTGCCGGTGCTTGTTGTGCTCGTGGTAACTCAAAAGGGGAGTGTGAATATCGTAGTGAGAAACAAGTTTGCGGGTGCGCCTTGTGTCCTCAGCCGCGATGAAGTCCACTTCGCGCAGGATTCTCAGCACCCGCAGGGTGATGTCCTCAAGTGTGCCGATGGGAGTCCCGCACACGTAGAGTCTGCCAGGCCGTGCCATCGTCGGTCTTCACGCCCATCTGCATCCAATGTCCGGTGCGGCTCGTTGGAGTTAACCTGATCCGATTGGGACCGGAGCCGATGGCTGCTGTTGTGATTCGGTGGTGAAGCGCTGGAGCCACTGGTCCTCGACCTTCGCAAGGTCTGCCTTGTGCATGTCTTTGTAAATGGACTTCAGTTGGATATGGATGAAGTAGTTGCGGTAGTCGGGGCCCATATCCGATTGTGTCGCGGCGGCGAAGTCGGACGCCAGCGTAAACTGCTCAAGCGCCTCCTTGGTCTTGCCCTTCTTCTGATATAGTTTCCCCAGGGCCAGAGCGAGGCTCGGAGAGGTGACGCCGGACTCCGAGGCGGTCTCGTAAGCGGCAATTGCATCGTCTATTCGGTTGGCCTGCTCGTAGAGCTGGCCCAGTTGGAAGTTGACGAGCGGATCGGACTTCGCGTAATCCTGGCGGGCTTGTTCCAGCAGAGCAATCGCTTGCTGCTGGTCTACGGGGGTCGGAGGCTCGCCGGTATCCGGATCAGGTTCCAGTAGGGTGAACGCCTTCAGCACAGGGTCAAGAATCTCGATTGTCGCTGTCTCCTTGAGGCGCTTTTCGTACTGACTCCATGCCTCAGCCTGCCGCCTGCGCAGCAGACTATTCTTATAGAATTCCTTGTTTTTTTCGAAGTCCTTGGGCAGGTTGGTCCGCTCGGCCTCGACCTTGATGATATGATACCCGAACGGTGTCTTCACCACGCCGCTGACCTGTCCTGCATTAAGCGAGAATGCTGCTTCCTCGAACTCCTTGGCCATCTGCCCCCGCTTGAACCAGCCAAGCTCGCCTCCCTTGTCCCGCGTGCCGGGATCGTCGGACTCCTTCCTCGCCAGTGCGGCGAAGTCGGCTCCCTCCGCGATTTGCTTGCGCAGCTTCTCGGCCTTGGCTTTGGCGATACTGTCACGTTCATCGGCAGTCAGGTCCTGGGGCTTCTTGCCTTTGGGAGGTTGTACCTTGTCAGGCGCTATCAGGATGTGACGGGCTTTGACCTCTTCAAAACTCTTCTTGAGATCCTCATCGGTCACCTGGACGCTGTTTTGGATTTTCTCTCTCAACTTATTGAACATCACCGATTGCCGCAATAAGTCGTTTGAGGGGAACCCGGGCTCTTGCTGAACGCTCTTGCGGAGCTTGTCCTTGCTCCCCACAGCGATAACGGCTCTCTTGAGCTGGCGCTTGGATGGATACCGCCGGTTGATGATTGCATCAATGAGTTGCTCACGTTCGGCATCCACGTCCGCTCGACTGGGTTTTACGCCTTCAGCGTTTGCAGCCTGAAGATTCAATATGCGGTCTACGATGTTGTTAAAAACCGATATGTACAGATACGGTTGCCTGAGCAGATCATCCTGAGAGTATTGTGGGTCGCGTACAAGCTCCCTCAGAAATTCAGCGCGCTGAATCGCCTTGCCGACAAGCAAAATCGCGGCTACCGCAACGAGCACAATTTTCATCGTTGTGCCCATCTTGGCCCGCAGCTTGATAATTGACATGCCCCGTCTTCCGTCCTTCCCGGCCGATGTGACTACCTGATGTGGTTTGATCAGCGTGTGCTGGCTTTCTTGAGTGCGTCCGGCTCATGACTCGGCTGTGATACCGACTCCTCGCGGATTTTCATTGCGCAAAAATCCCCGCACATTGAGCACACTTTCTCGAACTTGGAGCTACGGCGCGTACGGTACGCCTTGACTGTCTTGGGATGCAGAGCTATACGGGTCTGCGCATCCCAGTCGAAGTTCTTGCGCGCGCGGGACATTTCAGCGTCCCGCTCCCAGGCGCCTGGAACGCCCTTGACAAGGTCGGCGGCATGGGCTGCAATCCGGCTCGCGATGACCCCGTCGTGAACATCCAGCTCTGTGGGAAGCCCCAAATGCTCGGCTGGCGTCACGTAGCAGAGGAAATCCGCCCCCGCTGCGGCGGCAATTGCTCCCCCGATAGCCCCTGTGATGTGATCATAGCCCGGTGCGATGTCCGTGACCAACGGACCGAGTACGTAAAAGGGCGCGCCGTCGGCGAGGCGCTTTTCCATCAGGACGTTCGCCTCGATCTGGTCCATCGGAACGTGCCCGGGACCCTCAACCATCACCTGTACACCGCGCTCCCGTGCCGCAGCGACCAGTTCGCCGAGGACAATTAGCTCATGCACTTGGGCGCGGTCGGTTGCGTCCGCGATGCATCCGGGCCGCAGGCCGTCGCCCAGGCTTAATGTAATGTCGTACTCCTCGGCGATGTCAAGAAGCTCGTCAAAACGTTCATAGAGGGGGTTCTCGCACTCGTGGCGCATCATCCAGGCTGCAAGCAGCGAACCGCCGCGACTGACAATATCGGTCAGACGGTCGTGGTCGTCAAGGTGCCGGACCGCTTCGCGGGTTACGCCGCAGTGTACGGTCATGAAGTCTACACCTTGCTCCGCCTGGTGGCGGATCTCATCAAAGAGAGCGTCCGCCGGCCAGTCATGCATACCGCCGTAACGGCGCTGCGCATCCGCCGTAGCCTGGTAGATGGGCACCGTACCCAGCGGGACCGGACAAGCCTGGAGCATCGCCTCCCGAACCTTGTCAAGGTCTCCGCCGGTGGAAAGGTCCATCACCGTGTCCGCGCCTGCTTCAAGGGCCACATTGAGCTTTTTGAGCTCGTCATCCAAGTTGTCGAAGTCGGGCGAAGTGCCCAGATTTGCGTTGACCTTCGTCCGCATTTCCTGCCCAATGGCAACCGGCCGCTCAAGGTTACGCTGGTTGTTGGCGGGTATAATCACCTTACCGGCCGCCAGAAGGCTTTGAATCGTCTCCAGCGGCTGAGATTCATCACGCGCCGCGATTTCCATCTCCCGCGTGCGCTCCCCTTTTCGGGCGCGCTGCATCTGTGTCATCACAATCGCCTCTTCCCTGAAATCCCAACAGCATCTAATTATACAGAGATTACCTGTGAATTGCAAGGTGGAGAAAGGTCAGTGTCCGGGACCGCCGTCTCCCATTGACACCCGCGCCGGATTAGAGTAAAATACACTGAGAGCAGTTGGCTACACCGGGGTGGTGTAGGGATGCCGAGTCGCAGAACGAAACAATTCATTGCCCAATCCACACTACTGTGTCTAGCCTTTTTCCTGGGCCACTTTCTGACTCTCTGGCTGCATCTTCCGGGCCAGGACCACGGTGGATGCAGACCGGTTCTTGACCTCGGCGCTGGTCGCCTGTACCACAACCCCCGCACCTGCCGCGTCGGCCACGCTCTTTTGCAGCTTTCGATATCACAAACTTCGGTCACGACGGGTGGGCCTGTCTGCCAGCGTCCGGAGCATATTGCTTCCATTGTCCAGGTGCTGCTCGCTGCAGATCGCCCAACCTCGACATCCCCACGTGGCCCCCCCTACCTCGCGTAACCTTCGTTTGTACAATCTCAGTTCATCCAGTGATGACCAAGCCATCGGAGCGGCCATATCGCATATACTCGGGTGCTGCCTTGTGCCTGTTGCGAACGACTCCGCCGACTAAACACATGGGCAGATAATGCTGTCCCAACACCACAAGAGGCCAGCGCCATGTGAGTGGTGAGAGAGTCGCGGTGCAGTGTGCGTATCCGATGACGCTGCTGTGCGGCACCGGTGCGAGAGGCCGTTTGCCGAACGGGATATGTACGTACGCAATGCAGGATATGCCTGAGGGGAGTGTTTCCAGTGGAGTGCAATGGGCCGGTTTTGAACATGGCCCTTTTCGTCATCGGACATCGCTTTGCCGCTGAGACAGTGACAAGAGCCTCCTTCGGCGGCCCAGCAGGTCCGCAAACAGCGATTTTCACCGTTTCAGGAAGGAGTGTGAGCGTTCAATGAAAAGCGCCCTGGTGTCCTTGGGAGGCAAATACTTCGCGTTGGCGGTTGTCCTTGCAACCCTGATAGTCGGATGGGCCGGTACGTCTGCATATGCCGCCCAGGAATTGACCATCGAGCAGCGCATTGAGGCGCTTGAACGGCAGAACCAGCAGCTCACTCAGACAATTCAAGAGTTACAGCAACAGCTCCAGCAATTGAAGCAGGGGCAGGTCCAGCCACCCACAGAGGAGATGCCCGACATCGAGGATCTCCTCAAGGTGGAGCCTGCCGCGCCCCAGTCTGCCGGTGCCGTGGGGCAGGCCGGCGGCGACCCTGCGCTAAATCCGCTGGTCAGCTTCACGTTCGACTACGTTGCCAACGCGCTGGACCGGCAGCCGGCTATCTACGACGCCGATATGCGCCAACGCCGCCGCGTTTTGGGCCTCCGCGGTGCGGAACTGAACGCCAAGCGCGGCGTCTCCGTGTACGGGGATGCGTTCATTACGTTTGGCGACCATGGCAAAGGGCCCGAATTAGAGGAGGGTTACATTGACCTGAACCGACTGTTCGACCGCTGGAACATCCGATTCGGCCGCTGGCGGATTCCGTTCGGGCCTTACAATGGCGTGCACGAGCACCAGTTGCCGTGTGTGTGCTATCCGCGTACGGTCACGAACTTTTTCGGCTTTCACGGTGCCGCAGGCAACGGGCTCGAAGTCACGTACCTGCCGAAGACATCCGATTACACCGAGATTAGGCTCGGCGGCTACAGTAGTATCGGCAGCCACGTCGCCACCGCGTTCTCGCATCCGGATGGCCAAACCAACAAGTTCTCCTATTCGGGGCATTTTCGATACAACCGGCAGCTCAGTCCAACGACGGACGTTGATTTCACGGCCAGTTACTTGAACGGTCCCAATCCCGAGGCGCCCGGGACCCGCACGGGCATGACGGCGCTGAGCTTGCAGTGGCGCGCCGACCGTGGGAACCACTTCACAGACCGCCTAATAGCCGATTGGGTAGGCTATCGGCGCGAAATGGCCGTAGGGAGCCTCAAACGTGATGCTTGGAGCCTGTTGTATCTGAAGCAGCTCGGCCTGTATAACGAGTGTGGCGCGCTGTATGAGAACGCGGCCTTCGGGGACCCGGCCGTCCCAGGTCGCGTACGGGCGATAAGCGGCTTTTACACGTACAAGCCGGCGGCGCAACAGGAGTTCCGCCTGCAATACCGGCACTCCAACTACCCGACTGGTCCCGATACGGATGAACTCCTGTTTCAGTCAGTATGGTCCATCGGCAACCATTCCCACGAATTCAAGTAAGCAAAACCAAGCAGGAGGTGTGTGTCACAATGCGACGGATAGCTCTGACAGCTCTTATGCTGGCGGCCCTTACCATCGCCGTCGCCGCGCCGGCTGGCGCGGTTGTCAAGGTGGTGGCCACCATCCCGGATCTGGCGTTTTTCGCCAAGCAAATCGGCGGGGACAAGTGTACTGTCACAACCCTGTGCCCGGGCACGGTCAACCCGCACTTTCTGGAGACCAAGCCCAGCCACGTAAAGGCGATTACCAATGCGGACCTGTTCCTGGAGGTCGGCCTCGCGCTGGACCTATGGGCGACCCCGCTGCGCAGGGCCGCAGCCAACAGGCACTTGATTGTTGTGACGTGCTCAAAGGGGTGTACGGTGCTTGAGAAACCCACGGGGCCCGTTGACCCATCCCAGGGGCACCTCCACCCTGAGGGCAACCCCCACATCTGGCTCCATCCGCGCAACGCCATGATTATCTGCAGCAACATTCTCGCCGGCTTCAAAGCGGCTGACCCGGCCAATGCGAACTACTGGACCAACAACACGCGTAAGCTGCTACAGAAGATTGTGACGGAGTCGGCAAAATGGCGGAAGGAACTTGCACCCTACAAGGGCGCGGGGTATATCAGCTACCATCCCAGCTTCGAGTATTTCGCCGACTTTGCAGGCCTGCGGAAGGTTGCCACTATCGAACCCAAGCCGGGAGTTCCGCCCCCACCGGGCCGGGTGGCACAGGTCATCGAGTTGGTCAAAGCTCACCACGTCAAGCTCTTGCTGCAGGAGCCGTACTACCCATCCGGGGCCGCTCGGTCAGTGGCACAGGCGACCGGCGCGAAGTTCGTTCTGATACCCACGATGACAGGAGGCGTTAAAGGCACCGAAACGTGGTTCAAAATGATGCAGTATTGTGTTGACAAGGTGACCGGCACGCTGAAATAGCATCGAAAGGGGTGGGGCACGGTGAACGACGGCCTTGTTGCCCGTTGTGAGGGCTTGACCCTCGGCTATGGGTCCCTCATCGTCCTCGAGGACGTGACATTTGACATCTACGCAAAATCTTACGTCGGCCTGGTGGGTCCCAATGGAGCTGGCAAGACCACACTCCTGAAGGCACTCACGGGCATATTGCGACCGATGAAGGGGGACGTCTTCATCGCGCCTCACCCCTCCGGTCGTCCGGCACGGTTCGGCTATGTAGCCCAGACGACGACCCTCGACGATAGCTACCCTGTAAGCGTGATGGACGTGGTGATGATGGGGCGGGTGTCCCACCGCCGTCCCTTCATGCCATTCCGACGGGAGGATTACGCCGCCGCCGAAGCAGCGCTGGAGAAGGTCGGCATGAGCGATTGGGTAGGCTGGACCTTCCGGGAGTTGTCCCGCGGGCAGCAGCAGCGCGTGCTTCTCGCCCGTGCCCTGGCGGGCGCCCCCGACATACTCGTGCTGGACGAGCCGACCAACTTCCTTGACCTGCGCGCGCAGAAGGAGTTCATCCACACAATCAACCAGATGCGCGAAGAAGACGAAATGACAGTACTGATTGTGACTCACCTTCTCGAGGAAGTGGCGCAGCATTCCGACCAGGTGCTGATGGTGCACGGCGGACGGGTAGAGGTGCTCAAAGATCGGGATGCCATTGCTGAGCGGCTCTATCAAGCGATTGGCGGGCCTATCGAGGCCACAGGAAGAGGGAGTTCCGAATGAATGTCATCGCTGAGTATCTTCAGTATGACTTTTTCCAGCGCGTGATTCTTGCGTGCCTGGTGGTCGGCACGGTTTGTGCTCTTCTCAGCACCTATGTGGTGCTCCGCAGGTTGGTGTTCGCCTCGATAGCTCTCACGCAGCTCTCCTCCGCAGGGTTGGGCATTGCAGCACTCGCCGCAGGAGTCGGCGCGACGGGCCTGCTGGCACGGTACTTGACCCCGCTGCCGACGGCCCTCGCGACGACGCTTATCGGCGTCGCCTTTCTCTCGCTGGTCCAGCCGACTCGCAAGGCGCGGACGGACAATTTGATAGCGTTGCTTTACGTGGGTGGTTGGGCGGTCTCAATCCTGCTATTTGCCATTGCCGAACGCGGCGATACTGAAATGGCCCACATATTATACGGTGACATCCTCGGCGTTCTGCTACCCGACATCCTGCACTTTCTTCCCGTTGCCATAGTGGTCTCCGGGCTGGTGGTCTGGCTGGGTAAGGAATTGCTGTTTTGCTCTTTTGACCCTGAGACGGCCGCGACGTGCAGGATTCCAGTGTGGCTGTACGACCTTGTTTTCTACACCATGCTCGCGCTGGTCATTGTCTTCGCGGTGAAGATGCTTGGCCTGATGCTGGTCTTTGCTTATCTCGTCGCCCCGGGCACAGCGGCGCTTCTTTACTGCAAGCGAATGCCGGCTGCGCTTGTCTTCTCCGTGCTTTTTGCGGCGGCGATGTCTCTATCGGGCCTCGCCCTCGCCGCCGTCTACGACCTCCCGCCCGGGCCGGCCGTCACGGCGACTGGCGTCCTTTTGCTCTTGCTCGTCGCCGCGGTTCGGCAGGTCGCGGAGTTGGCCTCAGCCCGTCAAGGTGTGCGGCTGAGGGGGATTCGTCGGACTCAGATGACAACAGCGGCTGCCGTTATCGTTCTGGTT
>JALGUK010000002.1 GCA_029820875.1 Candidatus Zipacnadia bacterium | reverse complement strand
GACGAGGAGAAGCTTAGCAACGCCTTGGCCAGACTCGCCGAAGAGGACCATCTGATGCAGTACCGGCGCGAGCCTCAGACTCAAGAGTTGATAATCTCCGGAATGGGGCAGCGGCACGTGGACATCGTGGTTAAAAGGCTCAAGCGGAAGTTCGGAGTCGAAGTGACGCTCGGCGAGCCGAAAGTCGCCTATCGGGAAACGATTCGGGGAAGCGCTCGCGTACAGGGCCGTCACAAGAAGCAGACGGGAGGTCACGGGCAATTCGGCGACGTTTGGCTCAGGGTCGAGCCCCTGCCGGACAACGAGGGGTTCGAGTTCGTCAGCGAAATCACCGGCGGAGCGGTGCCGAAGCAGTATATTCCGGCGGTCGAAAAGGGTGTCAGGGAGGCGATGGAACAGGGCGTATTGGCCGGCTATCCGGTGACCGGTATCAAGGTCACGCTTGATGACGGCTCATATCATCCGGTGGACTCCTCCGAATTGGCATTCAAACTTGCCGCATCGCTGGCCTTCAAAAAGGCCATAATGCAGGCCAAGCCGGTGTTGCTCGAGCCGATAGTCAACCTCGAAGTTATTACCCCGGATGATTGCACGGGGGATGTCATTGGGGATCTTAATGGTCGCCGCGGCCGTATTCAGGGGATGGAGCCACAGGGCTCCCTCCAGTTGGTTCGTGCCCAGGTTCCCCTCGCCGAAGTAGCGACCTACGATGCCGACCTGACCTCCATGACGGGCGGTCGCGGCAGCTACACGTTCGAGCCGTCCCATTATGAAGAGGTGCCCAGTCATATCGCCGAGAGGATCATTGCCCAGGCGGAGAAGGCGGAAGCGTAACGCGAGTCAACGGTGTGCTCCGGCATCCGATTCCACCCGGGCCTCGGCTTGTTGAAGCGGAGATAAACACGATGATTCAGGTTCAAACGAGACTAAAGGTTGCGGATAACTCAGGTGTGCAAGAGATAATGTGCATTCGGATTATGAAGAAGGGGACAAGCAACTGCGGCGTCGTCGGCGATTTAATCGCGGCCTCGGCCAAGCGCGTTGCGCCCAACAGCCCAATCGCCAAAGGTGAGGTCGTCTACGGGGTCATCGTGCGGGCGGCCAAGGAGTGGCGGCGCGCCGACGGTTCCTACATCAAGTTCGATGACAACGCAGCAGTCATTGTTGACCGTGCCAATAACCCGCGTGGGACGCGTGTTTTCGGACCGGTCGCGCGCGAACTGCGGGAACGCAATCACTTGCGCATCGCTTCGCTCGCTCCAGAGGTTATCTGAGCGCCCGCTTGGGCCAGGAGAGGATTACGTTGGGTAAACCCAAGAGGCAGCCAGTAAAACACAAGATGAATATCAGAAAAGGCGACACCGTGATGGTTATCAGCGGCAAGGACCGCTCCACCAAAACCCGCAAGAACCGGGGCGAAGTCCTCGAAGTCCGACCGTATGACGGCACGGTGATCGTTGCAGGACTTAACATCGCCAAGAAGCATCAGAAACCGACACAGAAGGTGCGCCAAAGCGGGATCGTCGAACAGCCCATGCCACTGCGTGTCTCCAATGTAATGCTCATCTGTCCTCATTGCGACCGGCCGACGCGTATCCAGAAGCGACTGTTGGAACATGGGGCCAAGGCGCGCGTCTGTGCGAAGTGCCATCAAATCATTGACGAAATCGGTCGGCCACCAGCCGAGCAAGGGTAGAAGGGGGCCGCACGACGTATGGCAATGCCGAGGATGAAAGAACGCTACGAGAACGAGGTGCTGCCGGAACTGATGAAGCAGTTCGGCTACTCCAGCCCGATGCAGGTGCCCCGGCCGTACAAGGTGTGTATTAACATGGGTGTCCGAGGCGCCAACCAGGACCCGAAACTTCTCGATGCGGCGATGAATGAGCTTGCTGCGATATCCGGGCAGCACCCGTGCATCACACGCGCCAAGAAAAGCATCGCGAGTTTCGGCATACGCGCCGGTATGGCCATCGGATGCCGCGTAACCCTCCGAGGCGACCGGATGTACGAGTTTCTCGACCGACTGTTTTCCGTTTCTCTGCCGCGGATTCGCGACTTCCGAGGGCTCTCGCCGGACTCGTTCGATGGCCGGGGCAACTATACGCTGGGTGTGAATGAGCAGCTTATTTTCCCGGAATTGAGCTATGATGACGTCCAGACCATTCGGGGAATGCACATCACAATCGCAACGACGGCCGAAACAGACGAGGAGGCCGCAGCGCTCTTGCGACGACTGGGACTCCCGCTGCGGACTGCTGAGCATTGAGGAGTACGGCATGGCGAAGACGGCTTTGATTGAAAAGAGTAAGCGTGAACCGAAGTTTAAGGTGCGCAAGTACAACCGCTGCCAGCTCTGCGGCCGGTCGCGCGGATACATGCGCAAGTTCGGCATGTGCCGAATCTGCTTCCGCGAGCACGCCTTGCGGGGCCAGATTCCGGGCATCCGCAAGTCAAGTTGGTAAAGTGGAAGCAGCCCGGGTAATCTGACGATGCCGGGCGTGCCTTGGGGGTACGTGGCCATGATGACCGATCCAATAGCTGATATGCTTACACGCATTCGCAACGCCAATCAGGCATACCATACCAATGTGGAGGTCCCTGCCTCGAAGCTGAAGCTCGCGTTAGCCCGTATATTGCACAGCGAGGGCTTTATCCGCGGCTTTCAGCTCACTGAAAAGGGCCGGGTACTGCGGCTGCGCCTTAAGTACGGTAAACAGAAGGAGCGCGTGATTACCCAGCTTAAGCGCGTCAGCAAGCCCGGGCGGCGCGTGTATGCAAGCAAGGATGAGCTGCCGAAGGTCCTAGGGGGGCTGGGTATAGCCATCCTGTCCACCTCTCGGGGTGTGATAACCGCCCATGAAGCCGCCAAGCAGGGAATCGGCGGAGAAGTTCTCTGTTATGTCTGGTAAGCGCCGCTGCAGTATCCGTTGCTGGAGGAGCCAAAGATGTCACGAATCGGACAAAAGCCTGTAAAGATCCCAGAGGGCGTGCAAGCAAAGGTCACAGGCCAGACTGTCACGATTAAAGGCCCCAAGGGGGAGCTTAGCCGTACGCTGCACCCCTCCATGACCATCGAGATAAACGACGACACGATACAGGTCAGCAGGCCCAATGACAGCAAGCTGTACAAGTCGCTGCACGGCCTGTCCCGCACGCTAATCGCCAATATGGTTGAGGGAGTCACGCGGGGCTTTGAAAAAGTGTTGATTCTTCACGGCATCGGGTATAGGGCTGAGGCGCAAGGCGGCGGCCTGAACCTTTCCCTCGGCTTTTCGCATCCGGTCCGCTATGACCCGCCGGAGGGAATCGAGATTCAAGCTGAATCCCTTGGTGCAGATCGGCAACGAATCGTCGTCCGAGGCATGGACAAGGAACGAGTCGGGCAGACCGCTGCCGAGATTCGAAGCCTGAAGAAGGTCGAGCCGTTCAAGGGAAAGGGCATTCGTTACGAGGGCGAGTACGTACGACGCAAGGCCGGTAAGGCGGGCCGGATCGGCGGCGTCGGAGCTTAGAGACGGAGTGTGTTTGAATTGGGCATGGAAGTTGATCGAGCAGCGCAGCGAGCTCGCCGTCATCGCCGTGTGCGCAAGAAGGTTTTCGGGACGCCGGAGCGTCCACGTTTGTGCGTTTACAAGAGTCTGCGCCACCTTTACGCTCAGATTATAGACGATACCAGCGGCGTGACGGTGGCCGCCGCGTCCACACTTGCCCCCGAACTGAGGGGAAAACTGAAATCCACCAGTAACACTGAGGCCGCCGAGGCAGTTGGGCAACTCATTGCACAAAAGGCGCTCGACAAGGACATTGACACCGTCGTTTTCGACCGGAGCGGCTATCAGTATCACGGCCGCGTCAAGACTATCGCAGATGCGGCGCGTGCGGCTGGCTTGCGCTTCTGAGCGCGCGGCATGGATGCTGTAATTGTGTGGCAGATGAGGTGTAACAAGTGACAGCAGACAAGCAGGTGACTATCAGGCTTGCGAAAAGCCCTATCGGTGCGTCTAAGCGACAGAAGGCCACGCTCCGCGCTCTCGGGCTTCGTAGAATCAATCAGACGGTCGCCAAGGCTGACCGCCCTGAAATCCGTGGCATGATCAACCGCGTGCTGCACTTAGTCGAAGTGTTACCCCACGACGGGAGCGATTCATGAGTCGCTCTTGCGTGGATGTCAAGCAGAGGTGTCCATTATCATGAGGCTTCATGAACTCCAGCCCGATCCGGGTGCTGTCAAGCGCCGCAAGCGCGTCGGACGAGGGCATGCTGCGGGCCAGGGCAAGACCTGCGGCCGCGGACAGAAAGGCCAGAAGGCTCGAGGCCCGACCAAGCGCGGATTCGAAGGCGGTCAGAACCCGGTCTACAAGCGGGTCCCAAAGTTGCGGGGCCAGAGCAACAAGGCAATGAACATAGGCATCTTCCGCAAGAGGATGGCGATCGTAAACGTCGGCCAGCTCGAGGAGTGGGATGATGGTGCCAAGATTACGCCGGAGCTCCTGTTGGAACGAGGGCTTGTCAAGGACATCCGCGATGGTGTGAAGGTGCTTGGCAAAGGAGATCTGACCAAGCGGCTTATCATTGCCGCCCATAGCTTCAGCGCCTCGGCAAGAGCCAAGATCGAGGCAGCCGGCGGAACAGTAGAGGTGGTATAAGGGTGCTTGCGTCACTGGTAGCAGCGTTCAAGCTCCCGGACGTGCGGAAACGAATTCTGTTCGTTTTCGCGATGTTCGCGGTCTATACCCTTGGCGCATTTGTGCCCCTTCCCGGCATCGACCGAGAGGCGATGGACAGAATCTTCAAGGGCGGCGGAGGCCTGCTGGGCCTGTGGGACGCGTTTGCCGGCGGCTCTCTGAGACGCTTTTCCATCTTTGCACTCGGAATCATGCCTTACATCAACGCATCCATTATTTTCCAGCTCCTCACGATTGCAGTCCCGAGTCTGGAAGAGCTTAGCAAGGAGGGAGAGTGGGGGCGCAAGAAGATCTCCCAGTGGACCCGCTACGTGACGATGGGGTTGGCGGCCCTCCAAGGCGCTGGCATGACGACGCTTTTCCGCAGCCTGGGGGCATTCGAAGCAGACCTGCCCCACACGGTGATGGTCGTGCTGACCATGACCGCGGGCACCGCGTTTTTGATGTGGCTGGCCGATGAAATCACCGACAAGGGCATCGGCAACGGCGTAAGCCTCGTGATTTTCGTGGGAATTATGACCAGCCTTCCGAGCGATCTGGGCAGGACGATTCTACTGTGGTCCAAGGGTGTCATCGGGCTCCTGAACGTGGGGCTTCTGGGGCTGATCTTCTTCGGCACCGTCGCATTCATCGTCTATGTGCAGCAGGCGCAGCGGAAAATCCCGGTCCAGTACGCCAGCCGGGTCGTCGGGATGAATCGCATGACGCGCAGCGTATCGAGCTATCTGCCGTTGAAAGTCAACCAGGCGGGTGTCATCCCGATTATTTTCGCGATTTCCGTTGCGATGTTCCCGGCGACCATCTCGCAGTTCTTTCTTGCCGATCGCTTCGTCAATTGGATAGCGGGAATAGGGCACTGGGACCCTAATGACGTCTATGCGCAGATTCAAAGTTTGGTCTCGGCCTCGGCCCCTGGAGGAAGTATCTGGTCGACCCTTTTGTATTTCTTACTTGTAGTCGTCTTTACGTATTTCTACACCGCCGTGACGTTCGATCCGGTCAAAATCGCCGACGACATGAAAAAGAACGGCGGGTTCATCCCGGGCATCCGGCCAGGGAAGCCCACGCGCGAGTATCTGGACCGTGTGTTGACCCGTGTGACGATGGCAGGCGCTATCTTCCTGGGCGTTATCGCCGTCATGCAGTACCACGTGAACGATATCACCGGTGTGCATACGTTCACCCTCGTTGGCGGCACGTCATTGCTGATTGTTGTTGGGGTGGCGCTTGATACTATGCAGCAGCTTGAAGCACACCTGTTGATGCGCCACTACGAAGGGTTCATGAAGTGACGCCGGCGTGAAGCGGCGGAGAGGAAAGATACTATTGATTGGATTGATATTGCTCGGTCCACCTGGTGCGGGAAAAGGCACGCAGGCCGAGCGTTTGAAGGAAATTCTGGATGTTCCACATATCAGCACAGGCGATATTCTGCGCGAGGCTGTTCGGCGGCAAACCGAGCTGGGACGCAAGGCGCAGGAATACATGGACTCGGGGCAACTGGTCCCGGATGACCTGATAATTGATATGGTTCGTGAGCGATTGGCGGAGCCTGATGCGCGTGGAGGATTCATTCTCGACGGGTTCCCGCGCACGGTTGCACAGGCCGAGGCCTTTGAGACCGTTTCGCAACAGTTGGGCGTTGAACTGACCGTGGTGGCAATCGGTGTCGCCGATGATGTTCTCGTGGAGCGATTGTCCGGAAGGCGTGTTTGCGAGGATTGTGGGGCGCTGTACCATGTCAGCCGCATGAGTGCTCCGGAGACAGCCCGGTGCGAGCGCTGTGGCGGCAGACTTGTTCAGCGACCTGACGACCAGCCGGGTCCGATTCGCGAGCGCCTGCGCGTGTACAAAGCGCAAACGGAACCCCTCAAGGATTTTTACCGCGAGCGCGGGCTTCTTCAGGAGATTGACGGTGTAGGGACGGCCGACGAGGTGTTCGAGCGGCTCCTGGCTCTGGTGAGGTCCGCCGCAAGTGCGTGATGACGAGGCGTCTGCCGATGAAGGAAATTGTACTGAAGTCCAAAGATGAAATAGAGGCCATGCGCCGCGCCGGTGCAGTGGTCGCCGAAGTGCTCGAGACACTTGCACAAGAGGCGCAGGCCGGCGTGACAACCAAGCAACTTGACCGCCTTGCGTATGACATCATTCGGTCGCACGGCGCGACCCCGTCGTTTCTCGGGTACCGCGGCTACCCCGCGACCATCTGCGCCTCGATCAATGATGTCGTCGTGCATGGGATTCCCGACGATACCCGCTTGCGTGAAGGGGACATCGTAGGGATTGATGTCGGGGCCAAGCTGGATGGGTTTCACGGTGATGGCGCCCGGACTGTGGCCATCGGGGCGATTTCCGAGGAGAAGGCGCGGCTGATGCAAGTGACGCAGGAGGCGTTGCAGCTCGGGATTACACAGGCGGTGGCGGGCAATAGACTGCGGGACATCGCCCGCGCAGTCCAGGAGCATGTTGAGGCAGCCGGATTTTCCGTCGTGCGAGCCCTCGTGGGGCATGGTATCGGCAGGGAGGTCTGGGAGGAGCCGCAGGTTCCGAATTATGTGAACGGAGCCCCAAGGCTTAGGTTGCAGGCGGGTATGACAATCGCTATAGAGCCGATGGTGAACGCCGGTAATTACGAGGTGTTTGTGGGAACGGATGGATGGACCATCCGCACCGCCGACGGCAAGCCCTCCGCTCACTTTGAGCACACGGTGGTCATCAGGGAAGACGGTGCGGAGATACTGACTCGACTCCCGTAGAAAAACGCGTTCAGTCCAAGGACAGGAAGCGGACCGAAGCAGACCGAAAAGAGGTAATTGGTTCGTGGCCGAGCAGAAGTCCATCAGATGCCAGGGCACAGTCAAAGAAAAGCTGCCTAATGCCATGTTCCGTGTGGAGTTGGATGATGGGCAGGAGGTACTGGCGCATGTCTCTGGCAAAATCCGGATGCGGTTCATTCGCATAATGCCTGGCGACCAGGTCACGTTGGAGTTGACGCCGTACCGGGACACCGGTTCGAACGTGCTCCGCGGTCGGATCGTTTGGCTCCATCGGTAGACGCGCCCGCCGCCTTGGCCCGGGCAGAACCGCTGCGGCGATAGGGTCGCGGTTGCGTGTTCGCCGGGTGAACTCTGTGTCGGGCGCACAGAATGAGTGCTTGAGAGTGAGGTTGCAGCAATGAAAGTGCGAGCTTCCGTAAAAAAGATGTGTGACCATTGCAAGATTATCCGCCGCCGCGGCGTTGTGCGTGTTATTTGCACGAAGTTCCCTAAGCACAAGCAGCGGCAGGGCTGAGACAACCGGTAAAGGAGAAGCGTGATGGCGAGAATCGCAGGGGTCGATCTGCCGCGCGACAAGCATATCGAGATCGCCCTCACTTACATTTATGGGATCGGACGCTCACTGTCCCGCCAGATTCTGGCGCGCACGCAAGTAGATCCGAATACTAAGGTCCGCGACCTCACTGAAGAAGAGTTGGGGAGGCTGCGGGAGGTCCTCGAGCGCGAGTACACGGTTGAAGGTGACAAGCGGCGGGAGATTCAAAGCAACATCCAGCACTTGACATCCATCGGCTGCTATCGGGGACTGCGACATCGCCGTGGGCTTCCCGTGCGGGGCCAGCGCACGCGGACCAATGCACGCACCCGCAAAGGCCCGAAAAGAGTTGTCAGCGGAAAGCGCAGGGCGCCCAAGCACTGATTCGCGCGGCTAAACTTACCGCGTCGGGAGGATATAAATGGCACATGCATCGAGTCGAAAGCCTCGGCGCCGAGAGAAGCGGACCGTGGTTGAGGGTGTCGCACACATCAAGTCCACCTTCAATAACACGATTATCTCGATCTCGGATAAGGACGGTAACGTCATCGCCTGGGCAAGCGCTGGCACAGTCGGTTTCAAGGGTACTAAAAAGAGCACGCCCTTCGCCGCGCAGATCGCTGCGGAAACCTGTGCCCGTAAAGCCATGGAATATGGACTCAAGAAGGTGGACGTCGAGGTTAAGGGGCCCGGCTCCGGTCGTGAAACCGCTATCCGGTCGCTGCAGACCGCTGGACTGGAGATCGGTGCTATAAGTGACGTAACCAGCATTCCCCATAACGGTTGTCGCCCCAAAAAGCGGCGCCGGGTGTAGTCGTCGGTCATTGTTCTTTCGTTTAGGTCGTATCATCTCCGGAGGTGACGGGAGATTTGGCCCGTTATACGCAGGCATCTTGTAGACTTTGTAGACGCGAAGGGCAGAAACTGTTTCTGAAGGGCCAGCGCTGCTACAGCCCTAAGTGCGCCATGGAGAAGAAGGGTTATGCGCCAGGCATGCATGTGGAGGGAATGCGCCGGCGTAAACCTTCAGATTACGGCATCCAGCTTCGCGAAAAGCAAAAAGCCCGCCGCATCTACGGCGTTCTGGAGAGGCAGTTTGTGCGGTATTTTAAGAATGCCAGCCGGGCTCCTGGCATCACAGGGGAGAACCTGCTGCAGCTATTAGAGATGCGGCTGGACAACGTGATATACCGGGCTGGGTTCGCGACCTCCAGGGCGGAGGCGCGCCAGCTTATACGGCATCGCCATTTTCTCCTGAACGGACGAATCGTCGACATCCCTTCTTACCAGGTCCGTCCCGGGGATGTCATTCAGGTCAAGCCTAAGAGCCATCAGGCGACACCAATCCTTCAGGCGACAGCGACGGCGCCTCCGGCGCCTGCCAAATGGTTGGAAGTGGATACGCAGAACTTCACCGCGCGGGTCGTGGCCGTTCCCAACCGCGAGGACATCGACACCAGGATCGAGGAGCAGCTCATTGTCGAATACTATTCGCGGTAAGCGCTGACTGCTCAGCGCTATTCAGTCCAGCCGGCGTTGTGAGCCTTGGGGAGGGAAGATAGACTGATGCTGATTGATGTGAACCCGCGTGTGCACACGCTTGAACTGTCCGAAACCCATGGCAAGTTCGCAATCGGGCCTCTCGAGGGCGGCTTCGGCCATACCCTCGGCAATGCGCTTCGGCGGGTGCTTCTCGCATTCGTCCCGGGAGCGGCCATCACATCGGTCAATATTGACGGCGCATTGCACGAGTTCTCGACGCTCCCCGGGGTCGTTGAAGACACGACCGAAATCGTCCTGAACCTTAAGGAGTTGGCAATCCGGTTGGAGGGCGTTGACGACTGGAACAAGGTGGAGCCGCACATGATGCTCCTGGACGTGAGGGGCGGCCCGGCGGAAGTGACGGCCGCGGACATTCAGGCGCCACCGGATATTACTATCGTCAATCCAGAGCACCACATCGCTGAGCTTGCCAACAAGAACGCGTCGCTGCATATCGAAATGACCGTCGAGGCGGGCCACGGCTACCGCAGATTGGAGTCACGTGACAGCGAGTCCCATCCTATTGGCACGATTATGCTTGACCCTATCTTCACGCCTGTCCGCCGCGTGGCGTACCGCGTGGAGCCTACGCGGGTTGGCCCTTGGACTGACCTGGACCGCCTGATGATTGATGTTGACACCAATGGGAGCATCGCTCCCAACAACGCCCTCAGCGTCGCGGCCAAGCTCCTGGGTGAGTACCTGAGCGTCTTGTTCGACTTTACAGAGCGCGAAGAGCGGGAGAAAGAGGCAATTGACGAGGAGCAGGAGATACGGCGGGAGATCTTCAAGTATCGTATTGAAGACCTTGACTTCTCCGTTCGTACTTACAACTGCCTGAAAAAAGAGGGAATCAATACCCTTGGTGAGCTTGTTGAGCGGACCGAGGCCGACCTGATGAACATCCGTAACTTCGGGAAGCGCTCCCTCGCCGAGGTTATCGAGAAGCTGGAACAATACGACCTGACGCTCAAGGAGCCGCCCGATGAGGTCGAAGATACGCTCGAGGGCGATGGGCCGACTTTGTCCGTATCTGAGGCCGAGTCTCTTTAGTTTCCAATTCATGTTGTTAGCAAAGGTTGTCCAGCGATGCGCCATCGAGTGAAAGGAAAGAGATTGGGGCGAGCTGCGGACCAGCGCAAAGCGTTGCTCCGTTCCCTCGTCACCGCGTTGTTTGAGCACGACAAGATCGAGACGACGCTCGCGAAGGCGAAGGAAGCGCGCAAAGTAGCCGATAAACTGATTACGACTGCCCGACGTGGCGACTTGCACGCGCGTCGGCAAGTGCTCCGCTTCGTGCCGGAACCTGACGTGGTCGAGCGGCTTTTTTCGGAGATTGCACCGCGCTATTCGGATAGGACGGGCGGCTACACGCGCGTGATTCATAAGGGCCCACGACGGGGTGACGCAACCCCGATGGCGGTCCTGGAACTGTCTGATTGAGGACGTGAGCGGGCGGGTGCGGAACCTGCGGCTGACGCTCCAGTACGACGGCACGGACTATTGTGGGTTCCAGCGTCAACCGGATGTGCCGACCGTTCAGGCCGTCCTGGAAGACCGTCTTGGTGGGCAGTTCGGCGAGCGGATTACGGTGGCGGGTGCAAGTCGCACTGATGCCGGTGTCCATGCGTTGGGGCAGGTCGTCAGCTTCATGTCGGAGACGACGGTTCCGATTGAGCGCTTTTGCGCCGCGGCAAACTCCGTATTGCCCGATGACATTGTGGTCACGCAGGCCCAGGAGGCGTCGCGGACGTTTCATGCACGCTTCAGCGCCCGGGGTAAGCGTTACAGGTATGCCATCTGGAACATGCCCATCTGCCCGCCGATGCTTCGGCGATACGTCTGGCACTACGAGCGCCCCTTGGACGTTGAGGCCATGCGCCAAGGAGCTGAAGCATTGGTCGGCAAGCACGATTTCGCCTCCTTCGCCCTTTCGGGCAGCGACACGGACAGCACGGTGAGGCACCTGTGGCGCCTGGTCTGCTGGCGTCGCGGGAGTTTTGTACTGCTGACAATAGAAGGCGATGGGTTCCTGCGCGGAATGTGCCGCAGCATTGTCGGCACATTGGTCGAAATAGGTCGGGGGAAACAACCTCCTGAGTTCGCAGCGGCCGTGCTGCAAGCGAGGAATCGGGGCGCAGCAGGCCCGACAGCGCCCGCGAAGGGTCTTTGCCTTATGCAGGTTAAGTATTAGGCCCGACAGCAGGCTGAAACTGCATAACCTGGGGACTAAGTCGGGAGCTTACCCGTCGTCCATGGAGGACCGTTTCATGAAGACGTTTGTTGCTAAGCCTGATGAAGTAGATAAAAAATGGTTTGTCGTGAGCGCAGCCGGCAAGCCTCTAGGGCGACTCTCGGCCCGGATTGCCGCTGTGCTCCGGGGCAAGCATAAGCCTACTTTCACTCCGCATGTTGATTGCGGAGACTTTGTCATCGTGGTGGACGCCGAGAAGGTCGTTCTGACCGGCGATAAGCTGCGTAAGAAGATATACTATCGCCATAGTGGTTACCCTGGGGCATTGAAGGCCATCAATTACGAGAAATTCATCGCTGAGTCACCTGAGAAGGTGATTCTGAAGGCGGTTCGCGGTATGCTCCCGCACAACCGGTTGGGCCGCAAACTGTTGACCAAGCTTCGTGTATACAAGGGCTCCGAGCATCCGCATCAGGCTCAAAAGCCGGAGCTTCTGGAGGTTTAGTCCGCATAGGTCCGCCCGCGGGCGGGTTGGAAGGAGAATCATCTTGGCGCAAACGGCTGAGGTTTACTGGGGTACCGGTCACCGCAAGGATGCGTGTGCGCGTGTTCGACTAATGCGTGGGACAGGGCAAATCATCATCAACGGCCAAGCGTTCGACGAGTACTTGCGCCGATATACGCTTGAGGAAATGGTCCTTCAGCCCTTCGTCGCCACCGACACCCTGGGGCAGTTCGACGTCATTGCCAAGGCGGAGGGTGGCGGCGTCTGCGGCCAGGCAGGTGCGGTTCGTCACGGTATAGCCCGTGCTCTTGTCAAGGTAGACGAGGGATATCGCCATCTCCTGCGCCGAGCTCGCTTGCTAACGCGTGATCCACGAGTCAAGGAACGCAAGAAAGCAGGCCGCAAACGCGCCCGCCGGGGCCAGCAGTTCTCAAAGCGTTAGTTCCATCGGGTGGCGGCTCACTGTTTCGACCGCGCAAGCCCTGTTTGAGAAGGGATCGTAAGCACCCATGCCTGCTGACATGACCGTCACAAGGGCACAATCGCCCGCTCGGCAGGCGAACTCCATGCGGTCTGGCTTGTCCGCAGCGGGACGTCAGATCGCGGTGGTGGAGCTGGCCGTCATCGGGTGTGCACTGATGGCGCTTGCGCTTTCCGGCAGGAGTATTTGGCATCGGACAGAAGCAGCACCGCATGCCCTCGCCCCTGCGCCCCCAAGTCACGAATCAGGCAAGACCGCCCTACCGCCAAGCGCCGCCGTTAAGCCGGCAGCGCCCGGGGCGTCCAAGTCGGTTATCCATTCGTGGAAGATTGCAAGAGTGAAGGAAAGCGGCACTGCCATTTTGGCTGCCCGCACCCCTGATTCGGCCGTCCGCTACAGATGCAAGGCGGGCGAGGTGCTTATGGTGAGCGGGGTCGAGGGCGATTGGTGTGCGGTGGCGCTCGAAGGTGGAAAGGTCGGTTGGATTGCCAGGTCCGCACTAAGGTTCCTCGGCTTGACGGCTGTAGAGGTGGTCCCGGGAGAGGGTAATGCCGGTGTTGTTGCCGACGCGATGAGGTTTCTGTGGGTGCCGTATGTCCGCGGCGGCAGTTCGATGAAGGGTACCGACTGCTCCGGGCTTGTGCAGGTGGTTTTTCGCAAGCACGGGGTGAAGCTGCCCCGAACGGCTAAGGAGCAGTTCCTGGTGGGTGTTCCCGTGTTCAGGCAGGAGTTGAGGCCCGGGGACCGCGTTTTCTTTTCGGGTTCCGACGGGAGAATCAATCATGTCGGCATCTATATCGGGGACGGCAGGTTCATCCACGCATCCGGCCGACATGGGAGGGTCGTCATAAGCAAGCTCAGCGAATATAATGATACATATGCCGGTGCCCGCCGATAAGAGGGGCGAAGTGAAGTTTCATGTCGGGGAACAAGGGGAACAATAGAGGTGGAACCGCTCCAGCGCTTACGGCGAACCCGCCCTCAGGAGGGGGTCTTACCGATGCGAAGCCGAACATCCAACGGGTTCACACTCATTGAGCTATTGGTCGTGATTGGCATCATCGCGATTCTCAGCGGTATTCTATTCCCGGTTTTCTCCAAGGCGCGAGCCAAGGGCCAGGAGGCCGCCTGCATTAATAATGTCAAACAGATTCTGGCGGCTATTCAAATGTACCGGCAGGATTTTGACAGCAAGTGGCCGTTGTACAGCCTTGGCCCGGCCTCCGGAACCAGTCGTTTCACCGGCAATGCCGTCGGTCTGCTCTGGTGTGATACGATTCAGCCTTACGTGCGTAATGAGCAGGTATTCGCCTGCCCTTCGGCGATTGGGGCACCCCTGGGCTATGGGATGAACCCTAACGTCGAGGGCAGTGGGGCCACTATAGTCTACGACCCGACCGAAACAGTTGGTATCGCCGACGACGTCATTCAATCGAACTATCCGGTGGCGGGTGTCAACTGTGCCGACGGCTCCATCGGAACGCGAAGCGACCTCGACCCGATGCGCGATGTGGACCCGCGTCACACCAGCGGCGCAGTCTTCGGGTTTGTAGACGGGCACGCCAAACGCCTAAAGATCGAGCAGACCATTGACCCGAACAACATGTGGGATACGATGTAATACACATGCAGCACGGGCTGAGAAGCTTGTCCTGGGGCCGGCGTCCTGCTTGGGGCGCCGGCTACCACTTGCATTCTGCAGAGAAAAGAGTTAGAATCAAGTGTCTGGAGATGGCTTGAGAACGATGTTAGGCCATCGGCGTTCGACATAATACGACGACCGCAAGGGGCAGACTCTTTGCACACTCAAGAACGCATTCATTTCGTTGGCATCGGTGGCGTCGGGATGAGCGCGATCGCCACTGTCCTGCGGGAGCAAGGGTACACGGTTTCCGGGTCCGACATCCGTGACACTGAGGTTACCGAGCGTCTTCGCGCACACGGTATCCATGTAGATATCGGCCATGATGCGGCTCATGTAGCCGGCGTCACCACGGTTGTTTACTCCACGGCCATACGGCCAACAAACCCAGAGATTGTTGCGGCGATACAACGAGGGATACCAGTTGTTCATCGCTCACAGATGCTGGCGCGACTGATGGAAGGCCGCAAGAGCATCGCGGTGAGCGGAACACACGGCAAGACGACCACCTCCTCAATGATTGCGAATGTTTTCGAGCGTGCCGGGCTGGAACCCACAATAGTCATCGGTGGAGACCTGCATGACATCGGCTCAAACGGGAAGCTCGGTTCGGGGAAGCACATCATTGTCGAGGCGTGTGAGAGCGACGGGTCGTTCCTTAACCTGCGTCCATGCTCGGAGGTGGTCACAAACGTCGAGGCGGACCACCTGGACGTGCACGGGTCCTTGGACCATATTGTCGATAGCTTTCGCAAGTTCATGGCCATGGTCCCGCCGGAAGAGTTCCTGGTGGCTTGTTGGGATTCGCCGACTCTCCGGGAGATTTCCGCCCATGCCGGGCGAGAAGCTATCTCTTACGGCTTCAACTCCGGTGCCGACTACGTTGCACACGATATCGAAGCCCGCGAGTGCTCTATCTCCTTTTCCGCATCTCGGCGCAACCAACCACTTGGACGTTTCACCCTTCGATTGCCGGGCCGCCAGAATGTTCTGAACGCGCTGGCGTGTATCGCTGTTTGCCAGTCGGCGGGGATTGACCTGGAGCAGACCCGGGACGCGCTGGCGGAGTTCCACGGGGTCAAGCGTAGGTTTGAGATTCTTGGTACTATCAGCGGCGCGATAGTGGTGGACGACTACGCACATCATCCGACTGAAATCCGTGCAACGCTTGCAGCCGCACGGGCGGGTTGGGATCGGCACATAATCGTCGTCTTCCAGCCGCATCTGTATAGCCGGACGCAGTTCCTGTTGAAGGAGTTTGGAGCTGCGTTCGATGCCGCCGATGAGTTGATATTCACCGACATCTACGCTGCGCGGGAAGACCCGGTGGAGGGTGTACACTCTGGTCTGTTGGTGGACGAAGTGCGGCGGCGTAACCCAGCAAAACCGGTGCGGCTTATCTCCAGCAAAGAGGACATCGTACGCCACCTCCGCGAGCACGCTCGGCCGAAGCAGATGGTGCTGATTCTCGGCGCCGGCGACATCCGTGAGGTCGGCGAGGCTCTGGTGCGGGAGGAGCCAAGCGATGTTATATGAGACCCAACCGGTAGCCACCGGGGCGGGCGCGCGGACTGACGGGGAGTCTCCTGACATTCGTCGGCTCGAGCAGGCAGCCCAGTGGCTTGATGATGCCGGGGCCTTGATGGTGCGGGTCATGGAGCCGATGGCTTTACACACCACGCTCCAGGTGGGCGGCCCCGCCGACCTGTACGTTGAGACCGACCGCTTGCACCTCCCGCAGGTCCTGGGCGTGTTGACGGATGCGCGCATCCCCGTTTTCCCATTGGGTCGAGGCAGCAATCTCCTGGTTTCCGACCGCGGCCTGCGGGCTGCTGCTGTTCGGCTGTTGGGTGAACCGGCCAGGTTTTACGACGACGAGCCTGTGGCGGTAGTCGGAGCCGGAACCTCTTTGCCGCATCTGGCCCGGCAGGCCGCCGAAAGAGGCCTCGCGGGCCTGGAGCCCCTGGCTGGTGTGCCCGGCAGCGTGGGCGGGGCGTTGGTCATGAACGCGGGCGCCTATGGCACCTGCATAGGAGACACTGTCGAAGAGATCGAATGGATCAGGTGGGACGGCTCCGTCCGTCACGAGGACCGTGCGGGGTTGCAGTTCGCCTACCGGGACAGCCAGGCCAGCCGGCTTGACGGAGTGATTGCCTCGGTGACCGTCCGATTTGAACGGGCGGCCCCGGAAGATGTGGCGCAGCAGCTTGAATTGTACGCCCGGCGCAGGCGGAGAACCCAGCCACTCGACGAACCGAGCGCAGGCTGTGTATTCAGGAACCCCCCAGGCGGTCATGCCGGTCGTCTGATAGAGCAGGTGGGAGGCAAAGGGCTGACCCACGGCAGTGCACGAGTGTCGGACCGGCACGCCAACTTCGTCATCAGTCAGCCGGGGGCCTCCGCCAGCGATATCGCCCAATTGATTGAACAAGTGCGCGAACTTGTGCGCAAGCGTGCTGGCATCAACTTGGAGCTTGAGATACAATTTGTGGGCGAATGGTAGCTCCGGGATACGGCGCCAACACGGTGCTTGTTCTTCCTCGCGGTCCGCTTCCAGGAGGCAGCGATGCAGCCTCTTACACGTCGTAACTACCGCCGAGGCACCCAAGTCGCGAAGCCAAAGCGCCCTCTTGCGAGGTCCAGAGGGGCGTCTTCCGCCCTGTTGCTGCATGTTTCTGTCATCTCGGCGATGGTGGCAGGTTTCGTTCTGGTTTCCAGGTTGCCTCAATTGACCGTCACGAAGGTGGTCATAGAGGGGTGCAGCCCGGAACTTGAGAAAGAGTTGCGTGACCGGATAAATCTCCCGCCCGATGCGAGTATCCTCACGGTGAACCTTGCGAGAATTCGGAAGGATGTCGAGGTTGACCCGCGTGTTGAGAAGGCGAGTGTCATTCGCTGTCTTCCGGACCGCGTGCAGATACAGGTGTTTCCGCGTCAGGCCAAGGCGGCCATCCGCCAGGGAGGGCAATATGTGCTGGTGGATGCAGGTGGGGTCTGCTTCGCCCGTACGCAGACGGTTCCGAAGGGTCTGGACGAACTACGGGGGATAGATGTCGGCGACGGCCGTCCCGGAACCCGTGTCAGTAGTGCGCAATTCGGCGTCGCCTGTCGTTGCATCGCGCTGGCTGACTCCTATGACCCGAACTCCACATGGATATTCGATTTCTCCGACCCATCAAACATCGTCATGATTGGCAGCGGCCTGAAGGCATTCCTGGGCACGGCGGAGAATCTGGAGCGGAAGATGTTTATCGTGTTCGCGGCGCCGGAGGCAGGGCGGCGGCAGGGTATTAAAATCAATGCGAATGACATCATTGACGTCCGGCGTCCGGATGCCGCAGTGTTGGTGAAAGCGGGTTAGGGACATGGATGAGCGAGCCGTGCGGTACTGGAAACTGCTGTTCCTGGGTGCATGTGTGCTGGTCGGCGTTTTGCTCGCAATGTTGGTGGCCATGCGCACCGCGCCCCCGAACGCGCGGCCCACAGAGCGACTGCAGGTCCTGGCGACTAGATATCAGCGGGCCCAGGAGGAGATCGCGAGCCTCAAGGAACAAAACGCGGAGCTCCAGAAGAAACTGGACAAGTATGAGGCGGCCACGAGCACGACGGAAACACAGGTAGCCGACCTCACAGAAGAAATTGAGCAACTCCGGGCACTGGCCTGTCTGATTCCGATGCGGGGGAGGGGAATCATCGTGCGGCTGCGGGACAGCGATGTCCGGACATCATCCCCTGCGGCCCAGAATAGTTATCTCGTGCATGACCAGGACCTGCTCCAGTTGGTCAACGAGCTGACCGCAGCCGGTGCCGAGGCGATTTCGCTCAACGACGAGCGAATCGGGCCGAGAACGGCAATACGTTGCGTCGGTCCGGTCGTGCAGGTCAACGGCAAGCCGATTGGAGGACCTTATGTCGTCAAGGCGATTGGCGACCCCGAGGCTCTCGAGGGCGCTCTGCGCTTGCCGTTGGGCATCCTGGAGACCCTCAACAGTTTTGACATCAATGTCAAGATCGAACGGGACGACAATGTTCTGGTTCCTGGGCTGGCGGTGACGCCGAAGTTTCTTGTAGCTGTGCCTGAGGTGCCCGCGCCGGACCAGTCCAGGTGAGGCCCTGATTCTGATGAGGTGATTCTGTGCCACGGAGCGACATCGTCGTCGGCTTGGATATCGGGACGACGAAAATCTGCGTGGTCATCGGTCGTCCTCTTGACGATGGGACCGTTGACATCCTCGGTGTTGGGGTGCACCCCTCCGTTGGGCTGAAAAGGGGTGTTGTGGTGGATCTGGACGAGACCGTTCGCTCGATTGACGCTGCCGTCCAGAAGGCGGAGCAAATGGCGGGTGTAGAGGTCGAACGAGCCGTGGTCGGTCTTACGGGTGAACACATCTCAGCGATGAACGTGGCTGGCCGCGTTACCGTCTCGGATGGGCGGGATGTGACCGAGGAAACAATCGAGCGGGTGAAACAATCCGCCCAGGACAATGTGGTCGTCCCACGGGAGCGGGAAATCGTCGACTTCCTGCCTCGCGGCTATACTGTGGACGGTCAGAGCGGGATTAGGCACCCGGTCGGTATGACAGGCATGCATCTTGAGGTCTCGGCCCATGTCGTCACCGGCATGACCAGTGTCATCAACAACGTTGTCAAGTGCGTCGAGCGCAACCACATCGAGGTCGAAGACCGGGTTCTGGAGTCCATTGCAACCGCTGAGGCGGTTCTGACTCCCGCCGAGAAAGAACTCGGCGTTCTTCTGGTCGACATCGGTGGGGGAACCACTGATATCGCCGTTTTCCTCGATGGCAGTGTCTGCCATACGTCCTCCATCCCCGTCGCGGGCAGCCATGTAACCCGTGACATTGCGATAGGCCTGCGCGCTGGGATTGATGAGGCCGAGAAAGCGAAACTCAGCTATGGGTGCGCTATACCCGAGACGGTCTCAGAGAGCGAGCAGATAGGCATTGTTACTGCGGGTGTGGAGGAACTCCAGCGCGTTCCGCGACGGCTTCTGGCTGAGATTATCGAACCCAGGCTCGAAGAGATTCTTGTGATGGTGAAAAACGATGTGCGTCGCTCCGGGTTTTATGACCTTATCGCGAGTGGGATAGTTCTCTCCGGCGGCGGCTCGCAGCTTCCGGGTACGACGGAGCTGGCATCCCGTGTCCTTGACGATCTTCCGGCACGGGTCGGGCTGCCGCGTAATGTCAGCGGTCTCAAGGAGAACGTGCGCAGCCCCATCTATGCAACGGGCGTGGGGCTGGTTTTGTTGGGGATACGTCGCCGGTCCGAGGCCGCCCTCGAAGCTCCGCCGCCTGCCATGCCGGGATTGCTCGCCCAGCTCATCGAATGGCTGAAAGCAGTAAATCCATTCGCCGGCGGCGAATAGCAATCGGTCGCAGGCATTGGCCACCGAATGACCCTCCAAGCGAATTTCTCATTTGTAGCACAAGAAATCTCTTCTGGCAGCGGAACTTCCGCTGTTATGTGCTGTCTATAGTGATACCCCCTTATTGATGGGGCGGGTGTAGCCTGGTCCGAGCGGGCTGGGCGGCTGAGGTGCGAAAGCTATGAATAGTTGCATCGAGACGAGCGATCTTTCAGCATACGTGGACGGGGAGCTATCCGCTGCACGTATGGCTGCAGTGGAAAGGCACCTCGAATCGTGTGCGACATGTGCCCGCATAGTGGCGGAACTGCGGCTGCTGAGGGCGTATCTGCAACAGGTACCCGATGTTGAATTGCCGCGTCCCGTCGAGTGGCGCCGCGCCGCCAATGGGAATGTAGGGCCTGCGTGGGACTGCGCGACGCTTCGACCGCAACTTTCCGCTCTGCTTGATGGTGAGCTGTCGGATAGGGCAACCGAGTCCGCCCTCGCCCATCTGGATACATGCTCGGATTGCCTGCGGGAATATGAATTGCTTCGGACCATGCAAGGCCTGCTTGCGGCTGTGCCGTCGGCTGAGCCCCCGTCTGACCTGAAGGAGCGAATCTGGGCGCGGATTCGAGCCGACCAGGCGGCCTTGAGGTTCGCCGAAATGCCGTGGCGCTGGCGTCGCTGGGCAGTCGGCGCTGCTGCAGCCGCTCTTGCGGCTGGGATAGTGCTGGTGTTGGTACTCAGCCCCTTTAAGCCGGCGAACGAAAACATCGGACCGTTACCCTCTGTGGCCCCTCGGTTGGCGACAGCCCTACAGGTGCCTGAGGAACCTACTGTGCCGAGCGGGATGCCGTCAGAAGCGCCGGAGGTCACGATACCGTCCGCTGAGACGGTTCAGCCGACATCCACTGGGCGTAATGCGACTGTGGCGCCCCGAACGGGCCCGATATATCATGCAAGGCGTGGTGCGTCCGGACGGCGGCTCACGCGGGAGGCGGAAACAACTGTTGCTATGGCCCCGGTGGTATCGGTGTCGGCGCATCATGCCCCCGCTGGTACTGAGCCTGTACCGACAGTACGGCCTGAAGCACCTGTTATTGTAGCCCGGCCTGCGACGCCTGCACCGGCTGACGTTACGCCGGAGCTTGCTGGTGGACCGGATGTGCCTGTCGCGACGTCCCTACCTATCGAAACTGCGAAGCCCGTACCGCCGCCTGTCGAAACGATCGAGCCGACCGGACATGGACCGGTGACAGCACTCGAAGAGGTTCCGCCACTGAAACCCGCCGAAGAGCCCTCGAAGTCGGATAAGCCGCACGCACCAAGACCGCCCAAACCCGCCCGAAACGGCGTTCTGCTTGCGAAGGCGTCACCGGATGAGGCAAAGGCAAGGATTGCACGCAGCGTCGCGATTTTGAAGGAGAAGTTCGGCAGTGCAAGTGGAGGAGGCGAGTCGGGAATCCTGCAATTTTAGCCATCTTGCAATGCCAGACTGCAACGTCCGGACAGCCCAGTGGCTGGTCGGGCTTTTTGTTTTATAGGTGCAAGGGTCCTTTTGGCAGAGGAGTGTCCCTCCTTTGCGGCGAAATGCATGAATATGCAGGCTTCTCTGGAGGGACGCTTTGTGCGAAGAATTCGCCAGGTCATTTTACTCATTGTCCTGACAACAGTCACCTGCTCGGGCTGTTCCTGTAGCAGCGATACCCCGACGGCTACCGGGCCACAGGCGGCCCCGCCTGAATTTGACGCCGGTCGCGCATTTGAATTCCTGACCGCTCAATGCGACTTCGGGCCTCGGAACCCAGGCTCCGACGCGCACGAACAGTGCAAGCAGTACCTTGTACACCGCCTCGAAGAATCAGCAGACTCGGTGGAGCTTCAGACATTTGACGACCCGCTTTACCTGCAAAACGGTACGTTCTATCTTACTAACATCATCGCACATTTCGGCGGGGAGCATGGGGGGCTTCTGCTGGGGGCACATTGGGACTGCCGGCCCTGGGCGGACCGGGACCCCGACCCCGCCAACCACAACACGCCGATTGCCGGCGCGAGCGACGGGGCCAGTGGTGTTGCGGTGCTGCTGGAGCTGGCCCGGCTCTTTCACAAGGTGCCTCCGCCGATGCCTGTTACCATCGTGCTCTTCGACGGGGAGGATTCCGGACGCACGCTTGAAGGCTTCTGCGTTGGGTCGCGGTACTTTGCGTCGCAGCTCGGAAGTGAGCGGCCTGACCACGCGATTGTCGTTGACCTTGTGGGCGGTGTGGACCTTCGGCTGCCCAAGGAGCTCAATTCCGTCAATTCTGACCGGCCACTGACGGACCTAATCTGGGATGTTGCGGAGCGATTGGGCAAACAGGTCTTCGAAGGCCGTGTTAGAGGTCCCATTTACGACGATCACGTGCCCCTGATACAAGCAGGCATCCCCGCGGTGGACATCATAGATCTCGACTATAAGTACTGGCATACCCTCGGCGACACGCCGGAGCATTGCAGCAAGGACTCGCTGAAGGCGGTCGGGGATGTGCTTGTGGAGGTTATCTATCGGGAGTTGTCACTATGAAGTTGCTGGTAACAGGCGGCGCAGGGTTCATCGGCTCCAACTTCACCCGTTATATCCTGGACAAGCACCACGACTTTTGCGTCACGGTGCTGGACAAGCTGACTTACGCTGGCAATCTTGAAAACCTCCGGGATATATGGGAGGATCCCCGCTTTTCGTTCGTTGAGGGTGACGTCTGCGAGCGCGGAATCGTGCGGCAGGTGATAGCCGGGAAGGACGTAGTCGTCCACTTCGCGGCGGAGACGCACGTTGATCGTTCGATTATGGACGCCGGCGACTTCATCACCACCGACGTCTACGGAACTTTTGTCATGCTCGAATGCGCTCGCGAGGCCGGGATAAGGCGATTCATGCACATCTCCACAGACGAGGTCTACGGGAGCATCACTGAGGGGGCGTTCGACGAAAGAGCGCCGCTGATGCCGTCCAATCCTTATGCGGCGAGCAAGGCAGGGGCGGATCGCCTGGCGTACTCCTACTTTGCGACTTACGGTCTGCCGGTGATAATCACCCGCTGCTCCAACAACTTCGGGCCTTATCAACACCCCGAGAAGCTTATCCCGCTGTTTGTCACGAACGCTCTCGATGACAAGCCGCTGCCCGTTTACGGTACGGGCAAGAACGTCAGGGATTGGATTTACGTGCTTGATCACTGTTCCGCACTTGATTTCCTTCTGCACACCGGAGAGCCTGGTCAGGTCTACAACATAGGCGGGGGCAACGAGAAAAGCGTGCTGGAGATTACGGAGCTGCTTCTTGACGAGCTGGGCAAGTCGGAGTCGCTGATTGAGTTCGTTCAGGACCGCCCAGGCCACGACCTGCGGTATGCACTGGCCACCGACAAGCTCCGTGCATTGGGTTGGGCGCCGCAGGCGGACTTCGAGCAGGCGCTTCGCCAGACCGTGCGCTGGTACGTGGAGAACGAGGCGTGGTGGCGCAATGTCAGGGCGAAGAGCGAGGGATTCTTCAGGGGGGGTACGGGAGGGAGTAGGAATCCCGGCGTTGTCTCGGGGTAACTACTCACCTTGTCATTCTGAGCGAAGCGAAGAATCTGCCGTTGCGTCGCTCGCACGGATGGCCGACGACCACGGCCGGGGCGGATTCTTCACTCCGCTTCGCTCCGTTCAGAATGACAACAGCCGAAGGCGACCAGTTACAGCAATTGTAAGCGGCAAAAGCTCGCAAAGATCCTTGACTTTTTTCGGGGGGTGTAGAATCCTGGTCAGACTTCACCCGCCTCAACCGGCGCTTCAGCGCCAATGCGGGCAAGGTGAGTAGTTATAATTTTTTTCGCCGGAGCAGGAATCTAGGTGCCTTGAGCGAACGCGTCGCATAGCCTTGCCGCGAAGGGGGGATAGGATGACCAAGCAAAGCGGGCAAAGCTGTTGTACACTATCACTCGCGCAGAGGGGGGATTGAAGATGAGTCACAGGCGACGAACGGCTTTCACGCTCATCGAATTGCTCGTGGTGATTGCCATCATTGCGATCCTGGCGGCGATTCTATTTCCGGTGTTCGCCAAGGCCAGGGAGAAGGCTCGGCAGGCGAGCTGTATGTCGAACCTCAAGGAACTGGGCATGGCATGTCACATGTACACCGAAGACTACGACGAACGAATGCCCTTCCGGTGGGACTGGAACATATACACGACCTCCCCACCTGGCCCGGGCACCTGGCCGATGGTCCTCGATCCGTACATAAAGAACCTCGGCATCTGGACGTGCCCCAGCGCTGCTAAGGGTGCTAAGATGGCGACATTGGACGGGTCCAACGACTGGTGGAACAATTACGCGCACAACGACCACTTCATAATCTACTACGCGCAGCAGTATGGCGGATGGGACAGGACTAACAGCTATAATAAAGGCGGCGCGAAGCTTTCCGCCTTCACCAATCCATCGGAGACCATCCACTGGCTTGATGCCAGCCCGGACCATTTCGGCGGTCGCGACCCCTACACGTCGGTTCCTTGGGCATTCTACCACTGCAACTGGCACCCGTATGGGGATTGCGGGCGAGATGCTCGCCATCCCGGGGAGTCCGAGAACGTCCTGTGGTGCGACGGGCACGTCAAGACCCACAGGGACCGGGAGATCGCTGGAACGCCAGAGTTGCGCAACAAGTACTGGTACGTCCACAAGTTTTAACCGCAGTTTTGTCCCGGCCTGCCAAAGCAGTGCTCGGGCTTTCAGGCCCTTGACCGTACAAGCTGAACCAATCAAGAGGAGGTAGAATGGCCATGCGTAGGCGCCGAGGTTTTACATTGATCGAGCTTCTGGTGGTGATCGCAATCATCGCGATCCTCGCGGCGATTCTGTTTCCAGTGTTCGCCAGGGCGAGGGAGCAGGCCAGGCGGACGGCCTGCCTATCCAACCTGAAGCAGATCGGATTGGCCATCATGATGTACGTTCAGGACTACGACGAGCGCATGCCCATTGCCGGTCCGATGGACCATCGCCCGCACTATTGCCGCTTTCACTCTGACCTAAGCCTGCCAGACGTAATCATGCCGTATGTCAAGAACTTCGAGCTTTTCGTGTGCCCTTCTGGCCCGGACAGTTGGCTGCCAGGGGGCGCGGAGGAGTACTACTATGGGTCCCATTACTGGTATTGGTGCGCCGCCACCTACGGGCCCCCGGGCCGCGTTGGCAAGTGTGATGTTTGCGGCTACAGGATCAACGCGTTTAGGCGTCCAGCCGAGAAGACTGTTGTTGGCGATGGCAACCCGGGCTGGCACACCGATGGGACCATCAATTTGTTTTCGGAGCCTGGCTGGGAAACGAAGACGTGGTATATCAATGAGGCCTATGCGGACGGACACGCGGAACTGGTAACCGGCGTCGGTCTAAACGACTACTACACGAAAGTGTACACGGACCGATAGCGACGATGGGGGGTGACGTTCCAGGCCTATCAGGCCTGGACTGATGGAACGGACGCTTAGTATCCGGCCCCTCTCTTGTCATTCTGAGCGAAGCGAAGAATCTGTGCTGTGGCGGTCATCTTGCTGACATCTCGTATAGCATCGTGAAGATGCGTCTCTGCGGGGAGTCTTTGATATTGAGCATGATGACCGGCAACGGGAATTCGCAGATCGAGAGTCCACTCATCTCCTTAGGGTTGACGTCCAGGGCGTGGCAAACCAAGACTCCTCGCTCCTCACACGCGGGCCGCCGCCCGTTGAGGGCCTTGTAGCGATGACGCCAGCGCGCCTGTTCTTGGGCTGTCACGCCTATTGCCTGGCGGAGGTGGGCCGCAGTGTCCTCGGGATCGTCCCTCAGATGCGCCGACAGGGGGAAGTCCGGTGGGCTCTCGCCCACGGCCTCCAGGAGCTCCAATGCAACTTCCCTGCGGTAGATGGCCTGGCGATGGGCCAAACGCAACTGCGGCGATTGAGGCTGCGCGGCTCTTTCGGGACGCCGGAAGTCGCGAAGGCTCGGGAGCGGCTTTGGAGGCTTCGGCAGGTAAAAGGCCGCAAGCGGCCTCTTGTAGGTGTTGGCGAGCTTCCTGAGCTGCACTACCGTCGGCGGAGCCTCCCCGCGCTCCCAGCTCCTAAGCTGGTGCGGTTTGACACGCGCCTTTTTCGCGGCATCCGCGATACTGAATCCAGCGGTATCCCGCGCCCAACGTAGCAAGTCCGGTTTCACATGCGCATCCGCTGATCTGGCCATCTCGGGACCACGACCCTTTTGCCTGCTGGGCACATGTTGTCGCCGCCGGGAGCGCCTACGCTCCGTCGTGCCTTTTGCCGGGTTCGAGAAGCCCCCGCCATTCTACCAGGCCACCGCCGGCGCTGTCAACCGCGTGCGCCTATACCGTCACCACTTCCCCTGTCTCGGCCGACTTGCGCTCTGCGGCGATGACCTCGACCGCGAGCTTGGATTCCTCCGGCGGCACCCGGTCAGGCGCGATACCCTTCTCCACGCAGTCCACAAAGTACGCGATTTCCAGCTCGTAGCCCATCTTCGGTTCGCAACTTGGCTTCGTCGGCTCTCCCTGCTGTGGGAAGAAGGTCAGCTCGTTGTTGATGAACCGGAGGGTCCCCTCCGTGCCGACCGCCTCGAAGTCCATGTGGAATGGGTATTGGTCGGGCATAATCCAGGTCCC